>NZ_JBEZDN010000174.1:0-13762 GCF_040648315.1 Pseudonocardia sp. NPDC049154 | reverse complement strand
GCGCTCTCGCTCACATCAAGTGAGCGAGAGCGCCGTTCGTGCAACAGCCGGCGGGGCCGGTCAGGTGCCGACGTTCTCGCCGAGGTAGGCCTCCTGCACCCGCGGGTCGGCGAGGAGCTCGGCGCCCGTGCCGGAGAGCGTGGTGCGGCCGAGGTCGATCACGTACGCCTTGTCCGACAACGCCAGCGCCGCCAGCGCGTTCTGCTCGACCAGCAGCACCGTGGTGCCCTCGTCGCGCAGCTCCCTGACGGTGTCGAAGATCCGCTGGGTCATGATCGGCGAGAGCCCCATCGACGGCTCGTCGAGCATGAGCAGCTTGGGCCGGGACATCAGCGCCCGCCCGATCGCGAGCATCTGCTGCTCGCCGCCCGAGAACAGGCCGGCCTTGTTGTCGCGCCGCTCCCCCAGCACCGGGAACAGGTCGAACACGCGCTGCATGTCCTGCACGACGCCGGCCTCGTCCCTGCGCGTGTAGGCGCCGAGCCGCAGGTTCTCCTCGACGGACATGCGGGCGAACAGCCGCCGGCCCTCCGGGCTGTGGGCCACGCCCTTGGACAGGATCTCGTGCGCCGGCATCTTCTGGATCGGCGTGCCGTCGAACTCGATCGTCCCGGAGACGGGCCGGAGCAGCCCGGACAGGGTGCGCAGCGTGGTCGTCTTGCCGGCGCCGTTCGAGCCGATCAGGGAGACGATCTGGCCCCGCTCGACGTCGAACGTCACGCCGCGGACGGCCTGGATGGCGCCGTAGGCGACCACCAGGTCGCGGACGGACAGGAACGCCATTACTCGGACTTCCCCTCTGCCGTGCCGGCCCCGTCCGCCGCACCGCCGGTCTGCAGCTGCGCCGAGACCTCCTCGGGCGGGGCGCCGAGGTAGGCCTCCACGACCCGGGGGTCGCCGCGCACCTCGTCCGGCGAGCCCTCGACCAGCAGCTCGCCCTGGACCAGCACCAGCACCCGGTCGCAGAGCGTGAAGATGAACTTGGTGTCGTGCTCGATCACGACCACCGACACGCCCAGGTCCCGGATCGCGAAGATCAGCTGCCGGGTGGCCTCGGTCTCCTGCGCGTTCATGCCCGCCGTGGGCTCGTCGAGCAGCAGCACCGACGGGTCCGTGGCGAGCGCGCGGGCGATCTCGAGCCGCCGCTGGTCGCCGTAGGGCAGGTTGCGGGCGAGCTCGTCGGAGAAGCGGGTCAGCCCGACGAAGGCGAGCAGCTTCTCCGCCCGCTCCGACGCCTCGGCCTCGCTGCGCCGGAACCGCGGCCCGTGCAGCAGCGACGAGATCGGCCCCTGCTTCATCCGCACGTGCCGCCCGACCAGCACGTTCTCCGTGGCGGTCATCGACGGGAAGAGCCGGATGTTCTGGAACGTCCGGGCCACGCCCGCCTCGGTGACCCGCGCCGGGTCCTGCGGCATCGCCTTGCCGTGCAACGTGACCTGGCCCGACGTCGGCGTGTACAGCCCGGTGAGGCAGTTGAAGAAGGTCGTCTTCCCCGCCCCGTTCGGCCCGATCAGGCCGATGATCTCGCCCTCGTGCAGGGAGAGGTCGACGTCGCTGAGGGCACGCAGGCCGCCGAACTGCATCGTCACGCCCGACGACACCAGGATCGGCTCCCGGGTGCCGGTGGCGACATGCATGTCCTCCGCGAGCTCGGCGACGACCTCCTCCGGCGGCGCGTCGAGCTCCGGGGGCAGCTCGCCGTCGGTCGCCGTGCCGCCGGCGCTCCCGGCGGAGGTCGTGCGCTCGGGGATCTCGGGGTTCTCGCTCACGGCTCCACCCTCGTCGGAAGGGGCCCGGGGCCCTCCTTGGCGACGTCCTCGGGATCGGTGTCGGTCAGCTCCGCCTTGCGGTGCCGGTCCGGCACGATGCCCTGCGGCCGGAACCGCATGATGAGCACCAGCGCGAGCCCGAAGATCAGCAGCCGGTAGTCGGCGAACTCGCGCAGCTTCTCCGGCAGCACGAACAGGATCGATGCGCCGAGCACGGCGCCGGGGATCGTGCCCATACCGCCGAGGATGACCGCGGCGAGCAGCGTGACCGACTCGAGGAACTTGAAGCTGTCGTAGGCGACGACGCTCGTCTTGTGCGCGAAGAACGCGCCGGCGAGACCGGCCAGGGTCGCGCCGATCAGGAAGGCCAGGATCTTGATGGGGCCGGTCCGGATGCCCATGGCCCGGGCGGCGTCCTCGTCCTCGCGGATCGCGATCCACGCCCGGCCGAGCCGCGAGTTCTTGAGGTGCGCGAACACCAGCATGACGGCCGCGACCAGCAGCACGATCGCGAAGTAGTACATGACGCCGGACGGCAGCCGCACACCCCCGACCATGATCGAGTCGGAGAAGCGGAAGCCCCCGAGCCCGATCGCCGGGATGTTCGGGATGGCGTTCGCGCCACCGGTCAGGCCGCCGATGTTGTTCTGCGCGCTGCGCACGAAGATCTCACCGAAGGCGAGCGTGACGATCGCGAGGTAGTCGCCGCGCACCCGCAGCGTCGGCGAGCCGACGATCGCCCCGAAGAGCCCCGCCACCACGGCCGAGATCACCATGACCAGCAGGAACGGGAGGTGGATGCCGATCTTGGAGGCCGCCGCGCCGGACAGGTTCGCCGCCACGAAGGCGCCGATGCCCAGGAAGGCGACGTACCCGAGGTCGAGCAGGCCGGCGAGGCCGACCACGATGTTGAGCCCGATCGCGGTGGCGGCGTAGACGCCGATGTTCGACGCCACGGTCATCCAGTACTCGGTGCCCGCGCTGGTCAACGGCAGCACCAGCGCCACGATCAGCAGCACGACGACGCTGAACACGCGGTGCCGCTCGGAGACCGCGGAGACCCAGCTGAGGAGGCCGGAGGCGTTGAGCGCGGCGAGCGCGCCGGCCAGGGCCGCCAGCAGCGACAGGAACACGACGCCGGCATAGGGGTTCACGACCCCGCCCTGACCGCCGCTCGTGAGCACCGCCGCGACCACCAGCAGCACGATCACGAACAGGACGACCAGCAGGATCCACTCCACCCACCAGGGCAGGGTCCAGGTCCACACCGGCTTGGGCTCGCGCCCACCCGCGCTCGCGCCCAGCACGGTGACCAGGCCGCCGACGAGCGCGACGACCGCGCCGAACGCCACGGCGCCCTCGGCGGCGGTGATCGCGCCGAGTCCGCCGCCCTCGACCGCGATCCAGAGACCGTTGATCAGCGCGACGACCGTGCTGCCGAGCCCGAGTCCGCGCACGATCGAGTGCCGGGCGGGAATCCGCACCAGGGCCACCACGACGGCGGCCAGTCCGAGGATCACCAGGTGCAGCCGGAAACCGGTGACGGAGAAGGGGGCCACGAAGTAGTTGAGCGTGGCCTTCTCCGGGTACGCGCCCTCGTTGAGCACGAAGGTGACCCAGGGCAGGTACGCGCCGACGATCGTCAGCACACCGCCGACGATCATGAGGACCTTGGCGCGCGGCGCCGCGGCGTTGAGCAGGCCGGCGAGCCGGCCGGTGTGCCGCGGCGGCGCCGCGGCGGCGGCCGGCGTCTCCGGGGTCGCGGTGGTGATCATGCGCGCACCCGCTCGGACTCCCCGAAGAAGCCCTGGGGCCGGAACACCAGGACGATGATCAGGACGACGAAGATCCAGACGTAGTCGTAGGCCGTGCCACCGGGAAGGTACTGCCCGCCCAGGGCCTTGACCAGCCCGATCACCAGACCGCCGATCACCGCGCCGCGGATGTTGCCGATCCCGCCGAGCACGGCCGCGGTGAAGGCGAAGATGCCGTTCTGGAAGCCCATGTCGATGTTGATGTTGTTGAGGTAGCTCCCGTACAGCACGCCCGCGACGCCGGCGAGGGCGCCGCCGATGGCGAAGGTCAGCACGATGACGCGGTCGGGGTCGATGCCCATCAGCCGCGCGACGTCCCGGTCCTGCGAGGTGGCGCGCATGGCACGGCCGAGCCGGGTCCGCTCCACGAACCGCTCGAGGGCGAAGGCCAGCACCAGCGACATGACGATCAGCAGGATGCCGGTGTAGCGGATCACCACGCCGTCGCCGATCGGGATGACGACGGCCCCGTCGATGAACAGGTTCGGGAACGGGAGCGCCGCCGTGGCGCCCGGGTAGAAGACGCGGACCGCCTCCTGCAGGGCCACCGACACACCGAGTGCGGTGATCAGCGGAGCCAGCCGTGGGGCGTTCCGGAGTGGCCGGTAGGCGAAGCGCTCCATGGCGATCGCCACCAGCATCGCCACCAACGCCCCCACGACCAGGACGATCGGCAGGGCGAAGTACCACTGCGTGAGGATCACCGTGGGCAGCAGGTAGGTGATCGTGGCCAGGCCGCCGTACGCGCCGATCATGAAGATCTCGCCGTGTGCGAAGTTGATCAGCGTGATGATCCCGTAGACCATCGTGTAGCCGAGCGCGATCAGCGCGATCAGCGAACCGAGCACCAGCCCGTTCGCGATCTGGGACAGGAACGTGGACAAACGAGGGGTCTCCTCCACCGCGTGCACGAGCGGGGACGGGTGGTGTCCCGTCCCCGCTCACGTGCATCCTCGTCGCGTACCCGGGTCGGGGCCGCGCGTCAGCTGGCCGGGTAGGTACCCGTCTCCAGCGGCTTGAACTCGCCGCCCTGGACCGAGTACACGGTCAGCACCTTGTTGGTGGTGTCGCCGTACTGGTCGAAGGAGATGGCGCCCGTCGTACCCTGGATGTTGGTGGCCTGGACCGCGGAGATCAGGCCGTCCCGGGTGGCGTCGGAGAAGGTGCCGTTGCCGACCGCCTTCGCCAGGCCCTGGATGAGGACGTTCGCGGCGTCGTAGGTCAGCGCGCCGTAGGCGCTGTACGGCTCGGAGTAGCCGGCCGCGGCGTAGGCGTCGATGAAGGCCTTCGCGCTGGGCAGCTGCTCCGGCGGGGCGCCGACGTTCGTGGCCAGGTCGCCCTCGCGGCCCCCGAGCGAGACGTAGGTCTTGTCGACGATGCCGTCGCCGCCCATGAGCGGGACGTTGAGGCCCGCGTCGGCCAGCTGCTTCGACAGCGGGCCGGCGACCGGGTACTCGCCGCCGTAGTAGACCGCGTCGGGGTTCGACGGGCGGATCTTGGCGATGACGCCGGAGAAGTCGGTGTCCTTCTCGCCGACCTTCTCGCGCGCGACCACGGTCGCGCCGAGCTTCTCGGCCTCCGTGGCGAACTGGGCCGCGAGGCCCGCGCCGTAGGTCTTGCCGTCGTCGATCACGGCGATGTTCTTCTTGCCGGCCTTCTGGACCATGTACTGCGCCGCGAACGGGCCCTGGATGGCGTCCGTGGTCGCGGTGCGGAAGTACGTGGCGTTCGGCCGCGACGGGGCGCTCTGGTAGTTGTCGCCCTGGGTCAGCGCCGGGTTGGTGTTGGCCGGCGAGATCTCGACGATCTTCTTGTTGGCCAGGATCGGCGCCGCCGACTGGGCGGTCGAGGAGTTCAGGGTCCCGATGACGCCGACGACGTTCGGGTCCGAGGCCAGCTTGGTGGCGGCCTGGCCGGCGATCTGGGCGGTGGCCTGGTCGTCCTCCGCCTGCAGCGCGAGCCGGTACCCGGGCACCGTGCAGTTCTGGTTGGCCTGGTTCACCGCGAGGTCGGTGGAGTTCTTCATGCCGAGGCCCAGCGCCGAGAGGCTGCCGGACAGCGGGGCGATGAACCCGACGACGAGGGTGCCCTTGCTGGTGTCGCAGGAACCTCCGCCCCCGCCCGTCGCCTCTTCCCGGTTGGTGCTGCACGCGGTGAGCGCGAGGGCCCCCGCGAGCAGGGCGGCGGTCGCTGCGACCTTCCGCGTCCGACTCATGTTCTGTCCTTCCGTGCCAACCACGTCGACGGCGGTCCCCCGAGCGCCCGCCAGGCCCCCGGACAGACGCCGGAAGCGCCGCGGACGTTAGGTCACCGGCGGGTGCGGCGTCATCCCGAGCGGCGGCAGCTTTACCAGACCGCAACCGGATATCGCGCAGCGTCACCACGGTCTCACCCGGAGTGCTAAGTTATCAGATCGTTATCAAGCAGCAGCGCGCTGACCAGCACAGACGCCGTTAGCACGTGGTGAAGCTCGCACTCCCGGCAGGGCCATTACCGCGGGGTAACGATCATGTGCAGCGCCCCGAGAACGCCACGAGGCCGCCCCGGCGGTCTGCCGGGACGGCCTCGCGACGACGTGCGAGCGGCGGAGATCAGCGCAGATGCTCGCTCCGCGAGCTCCGCTCAGCCCTTCGCGGGGGCGAGCCCCTCGATGACGGCCTCGGCGACCGCCTTCATCGTGGTGCGGCGGTCCATCGCGGTGCGCTGGATCCACCGGAAGGCCTCGGGCTCGGTCATGTTCTGCTTGGCCATCAGCAGACCCTTGGCGCGGTCGACGACCTTGCGGGTCTCGAACCGGTCGTGCAGGGAGGCGACCTCGTCCTCGAGGGCACGCTTCTCGGCGAAGCGGGACACGGCGAGCTCGATCGCGGGCACCAGCTCGTGCCGGGCGAACGGCTTGACCAGGTAGGCCATGGCGCCCGCGTCGCGCGCACGCTCGATGAGGTCGCGCTGGCTGAAGGCGGTGAGCATGACGACGGGGGCGATCTTCTCCTCGACGATCGTGGCGGCAGCCTCGATGCCGTCCTTCTTCGGCATCTTGACGTCCATGATCACGAGGTCGGGCTTGAGGTCGCGGGCCATCTCGATGGCCGCCTCACCGTCGGGGGCCTCGCCCGCGATCCGGTATCCCTCTTCCCCGAGCATCTCGGTCAGGTCGAGGCGGATCAGCGCCTCGTCCTCCACCACGAGGACGCGCCAGCCGACGGCGGGTCCGTCGTCGGTCGTCTTGTCCTCGGACACTGGCTGGCTCACGGGTGGGTTCTCCTTAGGCGTGCGGGTCGAACGCAAGGGTCCAGGGTAGCGGCGATAAGGTTGCGCCCAGGTTGCCCAGGCCGTGTGATCCCGCGCGACGCGAGCGAGAACACAGTCGGAGCCGGAGGGCGGCCTGGCGGCCCCCGTAGCCCAACCGGCAGAGGCAGCGGACTCAAAATCCGCCCAGTGTCAGTTCGAATCTGACCGGGGGCACCACCTCCCACCTGCGGGTCCGCAGGTCGGCGTGATCACTCCTCGGCGGGTCGCGGTGCCGGAACCGGTCACCGGACGGTACGGTGGACAGCGAGGGCACCCCGCTGGGTGCCGCGCATCCGGTCACGGCCGGCCTGTGCGGTGGGTGTCGCGGAATCGTCGACCGGTGATCCCTGTTGTGCCGTGTGCGGGCTGTACGCCCCGGCGGCGGTGATCTCACGCAGACCCGGACCGGCGGCATCCCGGAGGAGCCGGCTCGGTCTCCCCCGCCACGCCCACACCCGACCGCAGCACTGTGCGCGGCCCGGCCGCAGCGGCGGCCCTGCCGGGCATCCCGAGGAGGAGTACGTGGCTCGACGAGGCAAGCCCCAGACGAGGGCTCGCCGTGGCGCCCCGCAGAACCGACGCGCCCGCGAACGCACCGACGACGTCATGTCGGTGCTGGCGCGCTCCGTCCGCGAGGTCGAGACCGCCCTGCGCAACGGCCGGGTGACCCCCGCGACGCGCACGAAGTTCCAGGCGGTCGCGCTGCTGCTGCGCCAGGAGCGCGCCCGGGTCCGGGCGGACGACACCGCCGGCGACCGGCAGCGGACCGAGAAGCTCAAGCGGCTCGACGGCATCGCGAAGGCGCTGGCCATGAGCGCCGTCCGCGAGCCCACCCTGCTGGCGCTCCTCGAGGAGGACGCCGTCGTCTCCGACGAGGCCCGCTCCCTCACCCGCACGGTCCTGCGGAAGGCGGGCATCGAGACCGCCCCCGAGGAGGACGTCCAGGCTTCCGTCGTGGAGGTCCCCGCCGCCCCCGCCAGACCCCGCGTCGTGCCGCAGTCCGTGGTCTCGCGGCAGATGGCGAACCCGTTCCTCGCCCCCGACTTCTCGGCCGCCCGGCCGGCCGCACCCCGTCCCACCCCGCTCGCCGGCTGGGAGCTGCTCGGGCCGCTGCTGCGGTCGTTCGAGCGGGCCGGCGCCGGGGCCCCGGCGTGCATGGCTCTGCCGACGGTCGACTCCGCGAGCTCCGTCCCCGCCCCCACGCCGTCCACCCGGCGGGCCCCGGGCGGGAACGACCGCGAGCTCATGCCGCACCAGGCCCGGGTGGTCGCCGCGGCCGCGGACGGCCACCGGACCTTCCTGCTCGCCGACGAGCCGGGGCTGGGCAAGACGGCGCAGGCGCTGCTCGCGGCCGAAGCGGCCAACGCCTATCCCCTGCTGGTCGTCGTGCCCAACGTCGTCAAGACGAACTGGGTGCGCGAGGCCGGCATCTGGACGCCCCGCCGCGCGGCCACGGCGATCCACGGCAACGGCGAGTCCGTCGACGGCTTCGCCGACATCGTCGTCGTCAACTACGAGGTGCTCGACCGGCACGTGGACTGGATCGGCGACTTCGGCTTCCGCGGGATGGTCGTCGACGAGGCCCACTTCATCAAGAACAAGTCCTCCCAGCGCTCGCAGCACGTCCTGGAGATCTCCGACCGCATCCGGTCCTTCACCGCGCGGCCGCTGCTGATGGCCCTGACCGGCACCCCGCTGATCAACGACATCGAGGACTTCCTCGCCATCTGGCAGTTCCTCGGGTGGATCGACGGGACGAAGCCCCGCGCCGAGCTGATGGACGCCCTCGCCGCGACCGGGCTGACCCCCGCCGACCCGGGCTTCTACCGCGCCGCCCGCCAGGCCGTCGTGGACCGCGGCATCGTCCGCCGGCGCAAGGTCGACGTCGCCGCCGACATCCCGGCCCGGCGCATCGCCGACCTCCCCGTCGAGCTCGACGGGGCCGCGGGCCGCTCGATCCGGGCGGCCGAGCGCGACCTCGCCCGCCGCCTGGTGGCGCGCTACGAGGACGCGCTGGCCACCCGCCGGTCCGGCGCGATCGTCGAGGGCATCGACCACGACCTCGTGCACCGAGTGGCCCGGTGGGAGCAGAAGGACGCGGCCGAGGCGACGAGCGGCGACAACGTCTTCGGCATGATGCGCCGCATCGGCCAGGCCAAGGCCGCCCTCGCCGCGGACTACGCCGCCCAGCTCGCCCGCAGCGCGGGGAAGGTGGTCTTCTTCGCCAAGCACGTCGACGTCATGGACGCCGCGGAGGAGACCTTCACCAAGCAGGGTGTCCGGTTCTCCTCGATCCGCGGCGACCAGACGTCGGCCGTCCGGCAGCGCAACATCGACGCCTTCGTGAACGACCCGGACGTCTCCGTCGCGGTCTGCTCGCTGACCGCCGCCGGCGTCGGCCTCAACCTGCAGGTCGCGTCGAACATCGTCCTCGCGGAGCTGTCCTGGACCGCCGCCGAGCAGACGCAGGCCATCGACCGCAGCCACCGCATCGGCCAGACCGAGCCGGTCACCGCGTGGCGCATCATCGCCGCGCAGACCATCGACGCCAGGATCGCCGAGCTGATCGACGGCAAGGCCGGCCTCGCCGCCCAGGCCCTCGACGGCTCCGACGAGGAGGTCGGGTCCTCGGCCGACGTGCAGCACGCGGCGCTCGTCGCACTCCTGACGGAGGCGCTGACGGAGGACCTGTCGGCGGCCTGACGCACCTCGCGAGGACCGGCGACCGCCGCCGCGGACCTGCTGTCCACCGTCAGCGCACCAGGCGGTAGAAGCGGAAGAAGTCGTTCTCGATGTCGAGGATCTCCACGTCCGCGAACCCCGCCTCGCGGGCGTAGCCGCGCAGGGTGTCCGGCCGCATCACGGTGCCGGTGCCGGCGGAGTCCTCGTGGGCCATCCCGTCGGCGAGGCAGCACAGCAGGCTGTAGCCGTACATGAGCCGCTCGATCTCGTCGCCGGGCGCGGTGAACGACTCGGCCACCCGCTCGTCCATCACCACGACGGTCCCACCGAGCCCGTGCATCGCCTCCAGGACGGCGACGGGGTCGGGCAGGTCGTGGATGCACTCGAAGGCGAAGACCACGTCGTAGGTGCCGCCGGCGGAACCGGCGTCGGCCAGGTGGAAGCGGACGCGGTCGGCCACCCCCGCCTCCCGGGCGTTGCGGCGGGCGGCCTCGACGGACGGTTCGTCGAGGTCGAAGCCGTCGACGGTCACCTCGGGGTAGGCCAGGGCGATCCCGATCGCCGACCAGCCGTGCCCGCACCCGACGTCGGCGACCCGGGCCCCGGCCCGCAGCGTCGCGTCGAGGTCGGGGACGGAGGGCAGGTACTCGCGGCCGAGGGGCCCGAGGAACAGCGGCCGGCTGGCGGCGGCCTGGCCCTCGCTGGCGTCGGTGCCGTGCTGCGCCCAGGACACCCCGCCGCCGGTGCGGAAGGCCTCCGCGAGCAGGTCCGTCTGCTTGGCGCACCCCAGCGCGAACCGCGCGAGGGGGACGACATGGTCCAGGGACAGGACGTCGACCAGCGCGGCCCGGTGCGCGGCCGGGAGCGAGTAGCGGCGGGTGGTGCCGTCCGGCTCGGCGTCGGCCGTCAGGATCCCGGTCACGGCCTGCTGCTCGCACCACTCCCGGGTGTAGCGCTCGGCGGTGCCGGTGCGCGCGGCCAGCTCGGCCGGGGTCAGCGCGGTGCCGTCGGGGCCGTCGGCGAGCGCCCGGTAGTAGCCGAGCCGGTCGCCGAGGTAGACGGCGTGCACGTCCATCGTGGCGAGCACGGCGGCGAAGAGCCGCTCGGTCAGGGACTCGGCGGCGTCGGTCGTCCCGGCGGTGTCCGTGGTGTCGGTGGTGGTGGTCGTGTCGGTGGCGGTCATTGAAACTCCCCCTTCTCTCGCCGACGACGATGGCGGGGCGTGCTGTCGGCCTCCTGTCGGTCCGCTGTCAGTGGCCCCGACGCCGTCCCGGCGGAGTCGAGGAGCGACGCCGAACGAGGCGAAGGGGACGAAAGACGCGGCCGAACGACGCGGCCGAACGACACTGCCGCCCGCGCGCCGGATGCGCCACGATGGCGCGATGGCGGCCCTCCGGGTGCTCGGACCGCTCGCCCTCGCCGACGGGTCGGTCGCGGTCGGGTCGGCGCGGCAGCGGCGCCTGCTCGCCGCCCTGGCGCTGCGCCTGGGCGAGCCCGTGCCGGTGGACCTGCTCGCCGAGCTGGTCTGGGGCGCCACCCCGCCGGCCGACCCGGCGGGCGCCGTGCAGACGAACGTGGCACGGCTGCGCCGGCTGCTGCCGCCGGGCCTCGTCGTCGAGACGACCCCGCGGGGCTACCGGCTGCGTGCCGACCGGACCGCGGTCGACGCCGCCGCCTTCACCGACCTGCTCGACGGCGTCGCCGCGGACGGGCACGACCCGGCCGCCCGGCTCGCCGTGCTCGACGCCGCCCTCGCGCTCTGGCGCGGGCGACCCTTCGCCGACCTCGACCACCCCACCGTCGAGCCCGAGGTGGCCCGGCTCGACGAGCTGCGCAGGCACGCCGTCGAGGAGCGGGCGACCGCCCTGCTGGAGGCGGGCCGGCCCCCCGACGCCGTCGCCGCGCTGGAACCGCTGGTCCGCGCCGAACCGCTGCGCGAGCGGGCCGTCGGTGTGCTGATGCGGGCGCTGGTCGCCGCCGGGCGCCAGGCCGAGGCGCTCGACGCCTACGCCGCGCTGCGCACCCGGCTGGCGGAGGAGCTGGGGCTGGACCCCTCCCCGGAGCTGCGCGAGCTCGAGGGCCGGGTGCTGCGGCAGGAGCTCGCACCCCCACCGACTCCGCCCACGGCGCCACCCCCGGCCGAGAGCCCACGCCGCACCGCCTCTCCTCCCCCGCCCGCCAACTCGTTCGTCGGGCGGGATGCGGAGCTCGCCCTGGCGGTCGAGCTGCTCGACCGGTCCCGGCTGGTCACGCTCACCGGACCGGGGGGCGTCGGCAAGACCCGGCTGGCCCGGCACGTCGCCGCGGAGGCCGGCGCGCGGTACCCCGACGGCGTGCTCCCCGTGGAGCTCGGCGACGGCGGCCCGGACGACGTCGAGTCCGCCCTGGCCGGCCTCCTGCGGATCATCGACGCCGAGGCGGGCTCGCTGCGGGAGCGGATCGTCGAGGTGCTCGCGCCGCGGCGGCTGCTCCTCGTGCTGGACAACTGCGAGCACGTCGTGGAGCGCGCGGCCGCGCTGGCGGAGGCCGTGGTGGCGGGCGCGCCGGGCGTCGACGTCCTGGCCACCGGCCGGGAGGCGCTGCGGATCGACGCGGAGCAGTGCCTGCCCGTCGCCCCGCTCGGCCCCTCCGACGCGGCGACCCTGCTGGCCGACCGGATCCGGGCGGGCGACCCCGCCGCGGTCGTCGACGGGGCGCTCGTCGACGAGATCTGCGCACGGCTCGACGGGCTGCCGCTCGCCCTGGAGCTCGCCGCCGCCCGCGCCCTGCCGCTGGGACTGGCCGGGCTGGTGGAAGCCCTCGACCGGCCCCTCGACGTGCTGCGCGGCGGCCGGCGGACGGCCGCCGCGCGGCACCGCTCGCTCCGCGACGTCGTCGCCTGGTCCTACGGCCTGCTCGACGAGGAGCAGCGCACGCTCTTCGACCGGATGGCCGTGTTCGCCGGGCCGGTCGAGCCGGCGGCGGTCGAGGCCGTGTGCGGCGACGCCGCGGCGCTGCCGGACCTGGTCGAGCGCTCGCTCGTCGTGCGGCGCGGGACGCGGTTCACGATGCTGGAGACCCTGCGCGCCTTCGGCCGGAGCCGGATCGCCGAGCGGACGGAGGGGCCCGGCCTGCGGGCCCGGCACGCCGCCTGGGCCGCGGGCCTCGCCGCGGAGCTGAGCCGTGCCCGCCGCGGGCCCGGGGAGGCCGAGGCGGTGCGCCGGTTCGACGCCCATCTGGCCGACCTCCGGCGCGCCCACGCCTGGCTCGTCGAGAACGGACCCCACGACGACCTGCTGCGTCTCGCCGGGCTGTTCGCCGAGCTCGGCTATCTGCGCTGCCGCATCGACCTCGTCGACCCGGCCGAGGAGGCCCTGCGGGCGGCAGGGATCGTGGGTGCCGACGGCCGCGTGGCGACCCGCCGGCTCTCGCCCGCCGGCGCCCGGACGGTGTACTTCGTCGCCTGCACCTGCTGGCAGCGCGCGGACCTGGACCTGGCCGCCGCGCACGCGGACGCGTTGATCGCGCTGGGCTTCCCCGCCCACGGCCACGAGCTCTTCGCCAACCTCCACACCTTCGCCGGCCGGCTGTCCGAGGCCCGGACGGCGGCCGACACGGCCCGCGCCGCCCTGCGGGCCACCCCGCGGGACGGACCCGACGGACCCGACGACCTCGTGCTGGTGTCCGCCCTCGTCGACCGGCTGTTCTGCACCACGTACGCCCGCGCCGACGACACCGGCGCCGACCCGGACACGACGGCGCTGGAGGCCGAGATCGCGGAGGTCGCGGCCCGGTCCGGCGCATCGACCGTGCGGGCCTGGGGCGAGTACGCGCAGGGCGAGCACCGCACCGAGCAGGGCGACCCCGGCGCCGCGGCGCACCTGCGCGCCGCGGTGGCGGTGGCCGAGGAGGCCGACTCCGCGTTCGTCGCCGGGGTCGCCCGCCACACCCTGCTCACCTCGGCGGTGCGACACGACGACGCGCCGCTCGCCGAGCTGCGGCCGCTGCTGGAGCACTGGCACCGCTCGGGCTCGTGGACGCACACCTGGGTCGCGGTCCGCGCGCTGGTCGAGGCGCTGTCCGGGCTGGGGCGGCACGCCGAGGCCGCCACCCTGCTCGGGGCGCTGCGGGCCAGCCCGCGCGCCACCCCGGCGTTCGGCCCGGACCTGGACCGCGAGCGCCGGGTGGAGGCGGCGGCCCGCGCAGCGCTCGGCCCCCGGCTCGGGG
>NZ_JBEZDN010000173.1:0-13815 GCF_040648315.1 Pseudonocardia sp. NPDC049154 | reverse complement strand
CCCGCGACCGGCGCGGCCCGCCCCGCCCCCGCCGCTGACCAGCTTCGTCGGCCGGGAGGCGGACGTCGGACGGCTGCGCGAACTGCTCGGGACGGGGCGCCTCGTCACGTTGGTGGGACCCGGCGGCGCGGGCAAGACCCGGCTCGCCCGGGAGGCCTGCCCCGAGGGCCCGGTCGCCGAGCTCGCCCCGCTCACGGGTCCCGACCAGCTCGCGGAGACCGTGCTCGCCGCGGTCGGGAGCCCGGAGCTGGTGATCCGCCAGGAGGAGCACCCCGACGCCGTCGAGCGGCTGGTGGCCGCGGTCGGCCGCCGCGATCTCGTCCTGGTCCTGGACAACTGCGAGCACCTGGTCGGCGCCTGCGCCGACCTGGCGGGCACGCTGCTCGGCCGTTGCCCGGCGGTGCGGATCCTCGCGACCAGCCGCGAGCCGCTGGCGGTGCCCGGCGAACGGCTGCACCCCGTCGAGGCGCTCGACGACCCCGCGGCCGCCCGGCTGTTCGCCGACCGCGCCGAGGCCGTCGCCCCCGGCTTCGACGCCGAGGCGCACGCCCCCGCGATCACGGAGATCTGCCGCAGGCTGGACGGCCAGCCGCTCCCGATCGAGCTCGCCGCGGCCCGGCTGCGGGCGCTCAGCCCCGAGGAGATCCTCACCCGACTCGACGACCGGTTCCGGCTGCTCACCACCGGCGCCCGGACCGTGCTGCCCCGGCACCAGACCCTGCGGGCGGTCGTCGACTGGAGCTGGGACCTGCTCGACGAGGCCGAACGCGCCCTCGCCCGCCGGCTCGCCGTGTTCTCCGGCGGCGCCACGGCCGACGCCGCGGACCAGGTCTGCGGCGAGGGGCTGGACGACCCCTTCACCACGCTCGCCGCGCTCGTCGACAAGTCGCTGGTCGTCGCGGTCCCGCAGGCCGGCGCACCGACCCGCTACCGGATGCTGGAGACCATCCGCGAGTACGCCCGGGAGCGGCTGGCCGCCTCCGGCGAGGAACCGGCGACGGCCGCGCGGCACGCGGCCTGGACCGTCGCCCTGGTGGAGCGGGCCGAGCCCGAGCTGCGCGGCCGGGACCAGCTGCGGTGGCTCGGGGTCCTGCGCGCGGAGTCCGGCAACATCACCGGGGCGCTGCGCCGGGCCGTGGCCGAGCAGGACGTCCCGACCGCGTACCGGCTGGTCGCGGGCATGTTCTGGGGCTGGCTGATCCGCGGCGCCACCGAGGAGTCGATGGGCTGGGTGCGCGCGGTCGGCGAGATGCCCACGGACGACGCCCCGCTCGACGTGCTCGCCCGGGTCACGGCCTTCCGCGCCATCGAGTCGCTCGGCCGCGGGGAGATGGCGGAGGCGCAGCGGCACGTCGCGCGGGCGACCGTGCAGGCCGACTCGGTCCCGCAGCCCCGCCATCCCGCGCTCGACCTGCTGGTGCCGCTGGGCGAGGCGTTCGCGACCCAGGACCAGGCACCGTTGACCTCGATCAGCACCAGCCACCCCGACCCGTGGGTGCGGGCGTTCGCGCTGGAGATCCGCGCGACGCTGTCCGAGAACGCCGGCCTGATCGACCTCGAGCGCGAGCTGGTGCGCGCGGCGCACACCCTGTTCACCGAGGTCGGGGACCGGTTCGGGCTCGGGATGACGCTCACCACGCTCGGCGAGCTGGAGGCGTGGGCGGGCAACGCCGAGGCCGCGGGGACCGCCTTCGAGGAGGCCATCGCGCTGGCCACCGAGCTGTCCAACGACGACGACCTGCCCCAGTACCTCGTCCGCCGCGGCAGCCTCGCGGCCCGGGTGGGCGACCACGCGCTGGCCCGCAAGCTCTACACCGAGGCGCTCGAGATGCTCGACGGCTCCGAGTACGCGTCGCCGGAGATGGTGCGCGTCTCGCTCGCCGAGCTGGACCGCCTGGAGGGCGACCTCGTCGCGGCGCGCGCCCGGCTCGCGGAGATCGACCCGACGACGGGCGGCGGGATCGCCGTCCCGCAGCGGCGCGCGCACCTGAGCGTGCAGCGCGCCCTGGTCGAGCTGGCCGCGGGCGACCCCGGGCGCACGGCGGAACATCTCGCCGACGCCGTCGAGGCCGCCGACGAGAGCCGGGACGGACCCGTGGTCGGGATGGTCGCCGAGACCGTCGCCCAGCTCACCCTGGCCCGCGGGGACCGCGAGGGGGCCGCCCGGGCGCTGGGGGTCGCAGAAGCCCGCCGCGGCGTTCTCGACCTGGGTGATCCCGCCGTCGTCGCGCTGCTGGAGGCGCTCGGCCCGAGGGCGGACGCGCTGCGGCGGGAGGTCGTGGACCTCCCGCCGCAGGACGGGCTCGACCTGCTCCGGGATCAGGTCCGCTTGCGGTAGAGCGTCACCGCGATCGGCGCGAACACCAGCGTGATGCCCGCCGCCCAGAGCAGCGCCGTGCCCGCCGGGCCCGCGACCGGTCCGCCCAGCAGCAGGCTGCGCACGGCGTCGGCGGTCTTCGACACCGGGTTCACGTCGACCCAGCCCTGCAGCCAGCCCGGCATGGTCGACGCCGGCACGAACACGTTGCTGCCGAAGGTCAGCGGCAGCGAGATCAGCGCGCCGAGCCCCTGCACCGAGCGCGGGTCCTTGACCAGCATCGCCAGCGCGGTGAACACCCAGCACAGGGCGAACGCGAACGCCATGACCAGCAGCAGTGCCGCCACGATCGCCGGCGGGCCCGCCGAGGTGCGGAAGCCGAGGATCGCGCCGAACACCAGCATGATCACGCCCGACGTCGCGTAGCGCGCCAGGTCCGCGCCGATCGCGCCGAGCAGCGGGGCCGCCCGGGAGATCGGCAGGCTCCGGAACCGGTCGAAGATCCCGGTGTGCAGGTCGTCGGCCAGGCCCGTGCCGGTGCCGGCCGAGGCGAAGATGACCGTCTGCACCAGCACCCCGGGCAGCGCGAACTGCAGGTAGGCCGAGGTGTCGCCGGCGATCGCGCCGCCGAAGACGTAGACGAACAGCAGCAGGAAGATGACCGGCTGCAGGGTGACGTCGATCAGCGCCTCGGGCGAGTGGACCGTCTTGACCAGCCCGCGCCAGGCCAGCGTGGCGCCGTGCCGCAACGTCGACGGCCCGTGCCGGGCTCCGGTGCGTGGCGGCGGTTCGGGGACGGTGGTGGGGACGGGGGCGGTGGCGGTGGCGGTCATGCGGCCTCCTCGGTCGCGGGGCCGGCCTCGGCGGGGCGGCCGGTCAGGGTCAGGAAGACGTCGTCGAGGCTGGGCAACCGCAGCCCCAGCTCCGCGACGGGGACGCCGGTCTGCTCGAGCCGGGCGCCGAGCCGGTGCAGCAGCGCGGGATCACCGGACAGGGTCAGCTCGCCGGTCGGGTCGATCGCGGGCGTCTCGGCGGTCAGCTCGCCGAGCAGCGTGGCGACGGCCCCGACGTCGGCGCGGTGCAGCGGCCGCACGTGCAGCAGCTGCCCGCCGACCTCGGCCTTGAGCGACGCCGGGGTGCCGCTCGCGATGACCTGGCCGCGGTCGAGGACCACGAGGTCCTCGGCGAGCTGGTCGGCCTCCTCGAGGTACTGGGTGGTGAGCAGGACGGTCGTCCCCTCGGCGGCCAGGGCGCGGACGTGCTCCCAGACCTCGTTGCGGTGCCGCGGGTCCAGGCCCGTGGTCGGTTCGTCGAGGAACAGCACGTCGGGCCGGCCGACGAGGCTGGCCGCGAGGTCGAGCCGCCGGCGCATGCCGCCGGAGTAGGTCTTGACCCGGCGACCGGCGGCCTCGGCCAGGCCGAACCGCTCGATCAGCTCGTCCGTGCGGCGGCGGGCGTCGCGCCGGGACAGGTCCAGCAGGCGCCCGATCAGCCGCAGGTTCTCGACGCCGGACAGGGCGTCGTCGACCGCGGCGTACTGGCCGGTCAGGCCGATCCGCAGGCGGACGGCCGGGGCCTCGGCCACGACGTCGTGACCCAGGACGGTGGCCCGGCCGCCGTCCGGGCGCAGCAGGGTGGACAGGACGCGGACGGTGGTGGTCTTGCCGGAGCCGTTCGGCCCGAGCAGGCCCAGCACGCTGCCGCGCCGGACCTCCAGGTCGACGCCGGCGAGGGCGGTGGTGGCGCCGAAGGTCTTCACGAGACCCTCGACGCGGATGGCCGGTTCGTTCATGGCCACCACTGTCGGCGGCGGCGCTGCCATCCGGCTGACAGCGGACCGCCGCGCCGTGTCAGCCGGCGTCGGGGCGTGTCAGCGCGGCCGCCCGTCCCGGCCTTTGCGCCGATCGGCGGATCTCGGACCGTGACCGACCGGATTCGTGCCGTGACGTCCGGTTTGCCGACGAGGCCGCGGATCCGGGGCGTTGACCATCGTTGTGACCGGGGTTACGGTCCCGCTTAACGATCGTTCGGCAGACGGGTACCCGCCCGTCTCCGCTCCCGGGATGCAGCGTCGCCGAGGGAACGAGGATCTCCACTGTGGATTCGACCGTACGCTCGACCGTGCCCGGAACCGGAACGGAGGCGCGTCCGCGCAGCCGTTGGGCCTTCCTGACCGACCGCAGGCTCGACCGCTACCCCACCGGTGGCGAGCGCTACGCCCGCCTCGTGCTCGCCGTGCTCGCCACGGTCGTCATCTACTACGAGCAGTACACGCTCGGCGCCGTCTCGACGCTGGTCTCCCAGCAGCTCGGGATGTCCTTCCTGTTCCTCACGACCGGGCTCGCGGTGGCGAACCTGCTGGGCGCCTTCGGGTCCCTGGCCGCCGGCCTCGCCGACCGGCTGGGCCGGGCCAACATCGTGGTCTACGGGATGCTGGTCGTCGGCGCGATCACGGCCTTCGCGGTCACGCAGGTGCAGGACAAGTGGACCTTCATGGTCCTGTCGACGATCGTCGCGATCATGGAGGGCATGCTGCTGGTGGCCACGCCGGCGCTGGTCCGCGACTTCAGTCCGCAGATGGGCCGGGCCCGGGCGATGGGCTTCTGGAACGTGGCGCCGCCGGCGGGCTCGCTGCTCGCCTCCGCGGTCGCGGCGCTCACCCTGGGCTCGCTCGTCAGCTGGCAGAGCCAGTTCCGCATCGCCGGCATCGCCGGGATCGTCGTCGCGCTCGTCGCGCTGGTCTGGATGAAGGAGCTCAACCCGGCACTGCGCGACCAGGCGGCGGTGTCCGAGGAGGACCGCGAGCTGCTCGAGGCGCGGGCCGCGCGCGGCGAGGTGACCGTGAACCTGGCGCACCCGTGGCGGCAGCTGCTGAAGGTCGACATCGTGGTCCCGGCCATCGGGTTCTCGATCGCGCTGCTCTTCTACTACACGATCGTCGGCTTCGCGCCGGTGCTGTTCACGACGGTCTGGGGCTTCGACCTCGCCGCGGCAAACAGCGTGATCGCCTGGGCGTGGGCGTTCAACGTGCTGCTCTCGCTCACCTACGGCGCGCTCGTCGACCGGTTCCTGGTGCGCAAGCCGTGGATCCTGGGCGGCGCGCTGCTGTGCATCGCCATGCAGATCGTGCTGATCACGCTGGTGGGCGGGAAGCCGAGCTACCTCACGCTCGCGATCATCATGGCTGTGCTCGCCACGTCCTGGGCCGGGTTCGCGGTGCCCTGGTACGCGGCCTTCACCGAGACCGTCGAGGCCCGCAACCCGGCACTCACCGCGACCGGCCTGGCGATCTGGGCGTGGATCGTCCGCGTGGTGGTGTTCCTGTCGTTCCTGATCGTGCCGCACGTGGTGACCTCGGCGAACACGCTGGTCGCCGCGGAGCCGTACGTCGCGGAGGCGGAGCGGCTGCAGGCGGCCGGGCAGGCGATCCCGCCGGAGCTGGCGGCGAAGCTGGGCGAGATCCAGCAGGCCGCCGCCGTGACGGGCGACCAGTGGCGGCTGTGGATGTGGATCGCGGTGGTGTGCGCGGTGGGGCTGGCCGCCACGGTGCCGCTGCTGCGTGGTCGATGGAGCGTGGCGAAGGCGCGCGCCGACCTGGCCGAGCACGAGCGGCGGCGTGCCGAGGAGCTGGCGGCACTCCGCGGCTAGCGAGTGGTTCGCATGTCAGGCTTCGGCCTTCTCCGCGGCCTCGAGCCACTCCAGCTCGACGGTCTCCCGTTCGGCCTCGACGGACTTCAGCTCGGCGGAGAGCTCCATCAGTTTCTGCGGGTCGGTCGCGGCTTCCGCCAGCTTCGTGTGCAGCTGCTCCTCGCGCTTGGTGAGCTGCTCCATCTTCCGCTCGAGCCGCGAGGCCTCCTTGCGGGCGGCGCGCTGGTCGGCGGCGCTCACCGCGGGGGCGGCCTTCGGCGCCGGGGCCGCGGCGGCCCGCGGGGCCTCCGTGGACGTCCCGGCCGCCTCCCGGCGGCGCAGGTACTCCTCGATCCCACCCGGCAGGTGGGTGATCCTGCCGTCGCCGAACAGGGCCACGACCGTGTCGCACACCCGCTCGGTCAGGTAGCGGTCGTGGCTGACCACGACGAGCGTGCCCGGCCAACCGTCGAGCAGGTCCTCGAGGTTGGTCAGGGTGTCGACGTCGAGGTCGTTCGTCGGCTCGTCGAGCAGCAGGACGTTGGGCTCGGCCATGAGCAGCCGGGTGAGCTGCAGGCGGCGGCGCTCGCCACCGGAGAGCCGGCCCACGGGCGTCCACTGTCGGGCGGGCGGGAAGCCTAGCCGCTCGGCCACCTGCGAGGCGGTCATCTCCTCCTTGCCGAACCGGACGTACTTGGCGACGGCCTCGACCGCCTCCAGCACCCGCATGTCCTTCGGCAGGTCGACCAGGTCCTGGGTGAGCTGCGCGAGCTGCACCGTCTTGCCCTCGACGCGCTTCCCGCCGTCGAGCGCGCGTTCGCCGGTCAGCGCCTTGAGCAGGGTGGTCTTGCCCGAGCCGTTGACCCCGACGATCCCGATCCGGTCGCCCGGGCCGAGCCGCCAGGTCTGGTGGTCCAGCAAGGTCCGCTGCTGGTCGCCGGCGCGGATCCGCACGGTGGCGTCCTCGAGCTCGAGGACGGTGCGGCCGAGCCGGTTCGTGGCGAAGTTCAGCAGCTCGACGGTGTTGCGCGGCGGCGGCACGTCGGCGATCAGGGCCTCGGCGGCCTCGATCCGGTACCGCGGCTTCGACGTCCGGGCGGGCGGACCGCGCCGCAGCCACGCCAGCTCCTTGCGCGCCAGGTTGCGCCGGCGCGCCTCGGCGGCGTCGGCCTGCTTGGCGCGCTCGGCCCGCGCGAAGACCCAGTCCTGGTAGCCGCCGAGGTAGCTCTCGACGCGGCCGTTCGCGACCTCCCAGGTCCGGGTGCAGACGGCGTCGAGGAACCAGCGGTCGTGCGTCACGACCACGACCCCGCACCGCCGGGAGAGCAGGTGCTCGGCCAGCCAGGTCACGCCCTCGATGTCGAGGTGGTTGGTGGGCTCGTCGAGCACCACCAGGTCGGGCTCGCCGAGCAGGGCGCGAGCCAGCGCCACGCGGCGCTTCTCGCCGCCGGACAGCCCGTCGACGGTCCGCTCCAGGTCACGCAGGCCGAGGCCGCCGAGGACGTCCCGCGCCTTCGGGTCGGAGGCCCACTCGTGGTCGGCGTCGTAGTGCGCGAGCACCACGTCGCGGACCCGCGCACCGGCCGGGAAGTCGTCCCCCTGGGTCAGGTAGGCCAGCTTCACCCCGCTGAGCCGGGAGACCCGCCCGCCGTCGGGCGCGCGGCGCCCCGCGAGCACCTCGAGCAGGGTGGTCTTGCCCCCACCGTTCAGGCCGACGACGCCGACCCGCTCGCCGCGCTCGACGCCGAGGGACACGGCGTCGAGCAGCACGCGGGACGCATCGCCGGGGACGTGTGCGGTGACGTTCTCCAGGTTGACCAGGTTCTGTCCGGCCATCGGTCCTCTCTCAGGCCCGGGCCGGCGGCCAGGGCGACCCGCTCGGGGCGGGCGGTACGGGTGGGGGCTCGTCCGAGTCGACGACCCGGGCCCCGGGGACGGGCCCGTGCGCGACGCGGACGGTGCGGCAGACGCCGACGCCGGCGAGCTCCGCGGCGACCTCGACCGCCGACTCGGCGTCGGAGCAGAGGAACGCGCAGGTGGGGCCGGAGCCGGAGACGATCCCGGCCAGCGCGCCCGCGCTGACTCCCGCCCTCAGGGTACGGCGCAGGTCCGGCGCGAGGCTCACCGCGGCCGCCTGCAGGTCGTTGCCCAGCGAGAGCGCGAGCTGGCGCGGGTCGCCCTGGGCGAGCGCGCCGAGCACCGGCTCGACCGGGCGTTCCGGTGGCTCCTCGTCGCCGCGCAGCCGGTCCAGCTCGGCGAAGACCGTCGGGGTGGACAGCCCGCGCCGGGCGAGCGCGATGACCCAGTGCATCGGGTGCCGCGACAGGACCGGGACGATCCGCTCGCCGCGGCCGGTGCCGAGCGCGGTGCCGCCGTGCAGGGCGAACGTGACGTCGCTGCCCAGCTCGGCGGCCATGGACGACAGCTCGTCCCGGTTCAGGTCCAGCTTCCACAACGCCGAGAGCGCGACCAGCGTTCCCGCCGCATCGGCACTGCCGCCGGCCATGCCGCCGGCGACGGGGATGCCCTTGCGCAGCACGACGCGCACGTCCGGATCGTGCCCGGAGCGCTGGGCCAGCAGCTCCACGGCCCGCCAGGCCAGGTTCGTGTCGTCGACCGGGACCTCGGACACGCCCTCGCCGTGCACCTCGAGGCCTGGCTCGTCGCTCGCCGACACCGCGATCTCGTCGAACAGGCTCACGGCGTGGAAGACCGTCACCAGGTCGTGGTAGCCGTCCGCGCGCACGCCGCCCACCGCCAGGTGGAGGTTGATCTTCGCGGGCACCCGGACGGTGACCGGAGGACGAACGGCGGAGAGCACCAGCCAACCCTACTGACCGCGCCGGACCGGTGACCTGAGGCTGACGGTGAAGGTGAGCACGGCCACGAGCCCCACCAGCAGCACCCCGGCGGGCAGCAGGAGGGCCTGTGCCATCGCCGCGGCGAAGGGGGCGTGGAGGGCGGCCGGGACCGCGGCGATGCTCTCCCCCACCGGGCCACCCCCGCCACCGGCCAGGTTCGCCGCGAGGCGGGACTCCATGAGCACGGCGATGCCCGCGCTGCCGAGCACGGCGCCGACCTGCCGGGTGGTGTTGTAGACGCCCGCGCCGGCCCCGGCCTGGTCCTGCGGCAGGTTCCGGTTGGCCGTGGTGGCGACCGGGCCCCAGACGAACGCGTTGCCGATGCCGAGCAGGGCGATCGGCAGGAGCAGGCGCCAGATCGCCACGCCGGGCTGCATCTCCGCGGCCAGCCAGACCAGCGACACGGCCCAGGCCGCCATGCCGAAGCCGGCGATCCAGCGCGGGTGCGACCGGTCGGTGAGCCGGCCGACCCACGGCGCCAGGACGCCGGAGAACACCGCCATCGGGATCAGCAGCAGGGCCGCGCGCGTGGGCGAGAGGCCGAGCACTCCCTGCGCGTAGAACATGATCGGGAACGACATGGCGGTGACCGCGAAACCGACGGTGGTGATCGCGATGTTCGCGAGGCTGAAGTTGCGGTCCCGGAACAGGCGCAGCGACATCAGCGGCTCGGCCCGGTTGCGCGACTGCCAGAACACGAACCCGGCCAGCACCACCAGCCCGGACACGATGAGCGCCCAGACGCCGGCGCCCCAGTCGTAGGACTGGCCCTCCTGGATGCCGAAGACCAGCAGGAACATGCCGATCGCGCTGAGCGCGACGCCGAGGACGTCGAACCGGTGCACGTGCGTGGGCAGCTCGGGTACCAGCCGCATCGCCATCACGAACCCGACGACGCCCACCGGCACGTTGACGAAGAAGATCCACTCCCAGCCGAGCCCGTCGACCAGGACGCCGCCGAGGATCGGCCCGACCAGCGTGGCGACGCCGGCGACCGCGCCCCACAGGCTCATCGCGCGGCCGCGCTGGTCCGCCGGGAAGGTCCGGGTGATCACGGCCATGGTCTGCGGGGTCATGAACGAGGCGCCGAGCCCCTGGAACACCCGGGCGACGACCAGCATCGCGATCGACCCGGTGAGCCCGCACCACAGCGACGCGAGCGTGAAGATCGCGAGCCCGACGAGGTACACCCGCCGCGGCCCGAACCGGTCCCCCAGGCGGCCGGTGATGAGCAGCGGCACCGCGTAGGCCAGCAGGTACGCGCTGGTCACCCACACCACGGCGTCGACGCTCGCGCCGAGATCGGCCTGGATCGCGGGCGTGGCCACGGTGACGATCGTGGAGTCCACGAGGATCATGAAGAAGCCCAGCACCAGCGCCCACAGCGCCGGCCACGGGCTCGTGGCGGGGCTGGCGCCGGGACGGGTGCCGGACTCGCTGACGGCCATGGTTCTCCTCGGGAAATCGGATCGCGGTGAAAGCGTAGGCCGCGGCACCGACAGGAACCCGCCGAAACGGGGTCAGGGCCGCGCGGCGGCGAGGCGGGCGAAGTCCTCGATCCCGAGGGTCTCGGCGCGGGCCATGGGGTCGATCCCCGCGGCGCGCAGGGCCTCCTCGGCCGCCGCGGCGGAGCCCGCCCACCCCGCCAGCGCGGGCCGCAGGGCCTTGCGGCGCTGCGCGAACGCGGCGTCGACCAGCGCGAACACCGCGGCGCGGTCGCCGGGCGGGGGCTCGCGGCGGGTGAAGGCGAGCAACCCGGAGTCGACGTTGGGCACCGGCCAGAACACCGCCCGCGGCACCGGGCCGGCGCGGCGCGCCGCCGCGAACCAGGCGAGCTTCACGCTCGGCACCCCGTAGACCTTGCTCCCCGGGCCCGCGGCGAGGCGGTCCACGACCTCCTGCTGCACCATGACCAGCCCCTTCTCCAGGGTCGGCAGGGCGGCGAGCAGGTGGAGCAGGACCGGGACGCCGACGTTGTACGGCAGGTTCGCGACCACCGCGGTCGGCCCGGGGTCCAGCGCCCCGACCTTCATGGCGTCGAGGTTCGTGACGGTCAGGCGGTCCGCCAGCGCGGGCGCGAACTCGGCGGCGGTGCCGGGCAGGGCCGCGGCCAGCGCGGGGTCGATCTCCACCGCGTGCACGTGCGCGGCGGCGGGGAGCAGGGCGAGGGTCAGGGACCCGAGGCCGGGCCCGACCTCGACGACGACGTCCTCGGGCGCGAGGTCCGCGGCCTTCACGATCCGCCGGACCGTGTTGGGGTCGTGGACGAAGTTCTGCCCGAGCTTCTTCGTCGGCCGGATCCCGAACCGCTCGGCGAGCGCGCGCACCTCGGCCGGGCCCAGCAGCCGGGAGGTGGCGGGGTCGGTCACCGCCTCATCATCCGGGATCGCCCGCACCGGGCAGACTGCGGGGATGCCGAGGTTGCGCTGGCTCACGCTGCTCACCGGTGACCCCGAGGCGCTCGACGCCCGGATCACCCAGGACCTGGGGCTGTCCCGCTGCTCCGTCGAGGCCGAGCTGGAGGGCTTCGGAGTGTCGAGCGCGATCTACCCGCTGGGCACCGACCGGTTCCTCGAGGTGTGCGCGCCGGTGCGGTCGGGGACGTCGGCGGCGCGCCGGCTGGAGCGCGCGGGCGAGGGCATGTACATGGTGATCCTGCAGGTCGGGGACCTGGACGGGCAGCGGGGGCGGCTCGCGGAGCACGGGATCCGGGTGGTCGCCGAGTTCGACCGGCCGCAGACCCGCGGGCGGTGGGCGTCCCTGCACCTGCACCCCGCCGACACCGGGGCCGCGCTGCTCTCGCTCGACGTCTCGGACCCGCCCGAGGACTTCACCGTCGTCGAGGGTCCGTGGTGGGACCACGTCCGGACGGACGTCGTGACCGACCTGCTCGGCCTCGGGATCGCCGCCCCGGGCGAGCGGTGGGCCGCCGCGACCGGGGCGGGGCTCGACGGCGACACGCTCCGGCTCGACGACGCCACGATCACCTTCCGCGACGGCCCGACGACCGTGCTGCTGGCCGGGCCCGAGGACCGCGACCTGCATCTCGGTGGTGTGGAGTTCCGGGTCCGCCGTAATACAGTTGCATCATGACCGACCTCCCGGCCGTGGTGTTCGACTTCGGCGGCGTGATCACCGCCTCGCCCTTCGAGGCCTTCGCCCGGATCGAGACCGAACGCGGCCTGCCGAAGGACCTCGTCCGGCGGATCAACTCCACGAACCCGGACACCAACGCCTGGGCCCGGTTCGAGCGCGCGGAGATCGACGCCGCGGCGTTCGACGCCGAGTTCGCCGTCGAGGCCCGCGCGCTCGGCCACGACCTGCCCGGCAGCGTCGTGCTGGCGGTGCTGTCCGGGACCGTCCGGCCGCGGATGGTCGCGGCGATCGACCTGCTCAAGGAGCGGGGCCACAAGCTCGGCTGCATCACCAACAACGTGCCCGCGGGGCACGGCGCGCAGATGTCCGCGACCGAGGAGCGCGCCGCCGAGATCGCCGCGATCATGGCGCGCTTCGAGTACGTGGTGGAGAGCAGCAAGGTCGGGGTGCGCAAGCCCGACCCGGCGATCTACGAGCTGGCCTGCACGGGGCTCGGGGTGCGGCCCGAGGAGTGCGTGTACCTCGACGACCTGGGCATCAACTGCAAGCCCGCCGCCGCGCTGGGCATGCGCGCGATCAAGGTGACCGGCGAGGACCAGGCGCTGTCGGACCTGGAGAAGGCCCTCGACCTCCCGCCGGGGACCTTCTGAGCCACTGAGCGAACGGCACTCTCGCTCACCAGGAATGAGCGAGAACGCCGTTCGCTCACCGGACGGGCAGGGTCAGCGGGGCAGGCCGAGCTTGCGGGCGCAGGCGGGCCAGGCGCCGTACCCGCCGCGGGAGTCGCGGACCTTGCTGGCGACGGTGATCTGCTCCTCGCGGCTGGCCTGGTGCGGCAGCGGCGCGTACTGCGTGCCGCCGTAGGCGCGCCAGGTGGAGGCGTCGAACTGCACGCCGCCGTAGTAGCCGTTGCCGGTGTTGATGGCCCAGTTCCCGCCGGCCTCGCACTGCGCGAGCCGGTCCCAGACCGCACCGTCGGCGATCGCCGGCACCTCGGGCTGCTCGTCGTTGGTGCCGACCTTGACGATCCGCGGGCGCGGCGGGGTGCTCGCCCCGGCCCGGATCTGCTCGCGGCGCACCTCCTGGCCGTTCTGCACGTACACCCGCATGACGGCCGTCTGCTCGCCGGGAACACCCGGGTCGACGACCTCGCGCTTGCCGCGGGGCAGCTCCGGGTCCTCGATCTCCTCCACCGGCGGGTCGGTCCGGCGCACCTCGACGACCTCGCCCACGCCGTTGCGCACGAGGTGGATCTGCATGCCGTCGGTGATCTGGGTGTCGCTGCTCGGCACCGACACGTCGTCCGGGCCGAGCGTGACGCCCTTGTCCGCCAGCAGCCCGGCGATCGTGCCGGCGCTGGTGGTGATCTGCTCGGGGGCGTCGGTGCCGTCGGCCAGGGTGACCGTGCGCTGCACCTCGATGCGGACGTTGAGCCCGCCCATCGGGATCTGCGTGGTCGGCGCGAGCGACATCTGGATCGGCTGGACGTTCACGCCCAGGCCCTTGAGCGCCTCGTCGACCGACGACGCCGTGGTCCAGACGTTGCGGGTCTGCCCGCCCTCGGTGAGCGTGAGCATCCGCGCCCGGTTGACGATCACCTGGTCGCCGTCGGCGATCTCCGTGGTCGGCGCGGGCTCCACGCGGTCCTGCGGGTTCGCGGTGATGCCGGCCGCGGCGAGGACGCCGGAGACGTCGTCGGCGTAGGTGTGCAGGACACGGTCCTGGCCGTCGACGGTCACCGTGACCGCCTTGTCCGTCGCCAGCGCGGTCGCGCTGCCCGCGGTGAGCGTGAGCAGGGCGGCGAGGGCCACCGCGCGGGCGCCGAACCCGGACCTCCGGCCGGTGCGGGTGGGCGGGGTCGCGCGCCGGCCGCCGCGCCCGCCCGCCCCCGTCCCGCGACCGCGACCCGTCGCG
>NZ_JBEZDN010000172.1:0-14065 GCF_040648315.1 Pseudonocardia sp. NPDC049154 | reverse complement strand
ACCGGGCCGGCCCGGACGCGCCGCCCTTCCTGGTGAGGGGCAGTCGGCACTCACGACCCCGGCTGACCTGCGGTTACGTGAACTGGGCCTGGACCAGGAGCGTGACGGCGCCGGCCGCGGCCAGGCCCAGGACGGCCGGGCGCGTCCAGCCCCGGTCGAGGACCCGGCGCAAGGGGTTGGAGAGCAGGAAGCCGGCAGCCGCGAAGGGGATCAGCACCGCACCCTGCAGTAGGTGGGTCCCGTCGACCTGCCCGCCGGCGGCGAGGACGCCCAGCGACAGCACCGTGCCGACGCCGAAGTAGGCGCCGAGCGTCGCGCGGACCGTCGCGCCGTGCTCGTCCTGGTACAGCAGGGCGACCGGCGGCCCGCCGATCCCGGCCGCCGTACCCGAGACCCCGCTGAGCGCGCCCGCCACCAGCAGCGCGGGCCGCGTCGGGCGTAGCCGCAGCCGGACGAGCGAGGCCGCCACGCACAGCAGCACCGCGAGGGCCACGAACGAGGCGAAGGCCCGGTACGGCAGCAACGCCACCACCGTCGCGCCGACGACCGCGCCGGGAACCCGCCCGGTCAGCGCCCATCCCACGCCGCGCCAGTCGGCGTCGCGCCACTCCCGCACGAGCTGGAACAGCGCGTGCACGCCCGCGACGACGATCAGCGGCACCGGAACGTACTCCGGGTCCAGCAGCGCCAGCAGCGGCGCCGCCACGAGCGCCAGCCCGAACCCGACCGCCCCCTGGATCACCGCCCCCGCCGCCACGACCAGGCCGGCCCACAGCACCACCACCGCTCGACCGTAGGCGGTGCGGGCGGCGTCCGGACGACGACCCGTGCGCCGTGACCGTCGTGGGGTTGCGCTGAGGGTCGTTCCGGCAGCCGCCACCGCACGCAGATAACGATCATGTTGGGCACCACGGCATCGCCCGGCCGCTGATCGTCGTCCGCGTGTGCTGAGGGCTGCGCGACCGGCCGTCACTGCACGTAGACAGTGATCATGGTTGATCGGCGAGCTCGGAGTCGCGATGATCGGGATTCGTGTACGCCGAGGGCCCCGCAGCCAGCCGACACCGCACGGCGACGGTGCTCTTGAGCAGGTTGCGGCGCCGATCGTCGCCGGTGATCCTCAGATTCCTCGGGATCGCGAGCGTGCCGCAGCCGCACGGGCCGGGGCGGCCGTCGGGCCGACCGGGCACGCCCCGCTGATCGTCGTTCGCGTGCGCTCACGGCCCTGCTCACGGGCGCCACTGCACGCCGGCGGTGATCACCGAAGCGCGGCGCGAGCCGGCCCGGCCGTCGTCGTCAGGGTGCACTGAGGGTCGTCCCGTCAGCCGCCACCGCATGCGAACGGTGATCACGGGTGCGCGCCAGCCGAGAACGAACGAAGCCCCGCACCGGGATGGTGCGGGGCTCGTTCTCGCAGCTCAGGGGCGGTCGTGCGTGGCGAGTGACCCTCTAGGGGCAGTCGCCACTCACGGGGTCAGGAGGCGAGCATGCCCCGGAGCACGTACTGCAGGATGCCGCCGTTGCGGTAGTAGTCCGCCTCGCCGGGGGTGTCGATGCGGACGACCGCGTCGAACTCGACCTTCTCGCCGGAGCCCTTGGTGGCCGTCACGTGCACGGTCCGCGGGGTGGTGCCGTCGTTCAGCTCGGTGATGCCCGCGATGTCGAAGGTCTCCGTGCCGTCGAGCCCGAGCGACAAGGCCGACTCGCCCTGCGGGAACTGCAGCGGGATGACGCCCATGCCGATGAGGTTCGAGCGGTGGATGCGCTCGAAGGACTCCACGATCACGGCCTTGACGCCCAGCAGCGCGGTGCCCTTGGCCGCCCAGTCGCGCGACGACCCGGAGCCGTACTCCTTGCCGCCCAGCACGACCAGCGGGGTGCCCGCGGCCGCGTAGTTCTGCGCGGCGTCGTAGATGAACGCCTGCGGGGCGTCGTCCTGGGTGAAGTCCCGGGTGTAGCCGCCGGAGACGTCGTCGAGCAGCTGGTTGCGCAGCCGGATGTTCGCGAACGTGCCGCGGATCATCACCTCGTGGTTGCCGCGCCGCGAGCCGAAGGAGTTGTAGTCCTTCTTCTCGACGCCGTGTTCGTCGAGGTACTGCGCGGCCGGGGTGCCCGGCTTGATCGCGCCGGCGGGGGAGATGTGGTCGGTGGTGACCGAGTCCCCGAGCAGCGCGAGCACGCGGGCGCCCGAGATGTCCTCGACCGGCGCGGGCTCCGACGCCATGCCCTCGAAGTACGGGGGCTTGCGGACGTAGGTGGACTCCTGGTCCCACTCGAAGGTCCGACCTTCCGGCGTGGGCAGCGAGCGCCACCGCTCGTCGCCGCGGAAGACGTCCGCATAGTCCTTGGCGAACATCTCCTGGGTGATGGCGCCGTCGATCGTCGCCTGGACGTCCTCGGCGGACGGCCAGATGTCGGCGAGGAAGACGTCCGTGCCGTCCGTGGCCTTGCCCAGCGGCTGCTTCTCGAAGTCGAAGTCCATCGTGCCGGCCAGCGCGTACGCGATGACCAGCGGCGGGGACGCCAGGTAGTTCATCTTGACGTCCGGGTTGATCCGGCCCTCGAAGTTCCGGTTGCCGGACAGCACCGAGACGACGGCGAGGTCGGCCTCGTTGACCGCCGCCGAGACCTCCTCGGGCAGCGGGCCCGAGTTGCCGATGCAGGTGGTGCAGCCGTAGCCGACCAGGTGGTAACCGAGCTTCTCGAGGTACGGCCAGAGGCCGGCCTTCTCGTAGTAGTCGGTGACGACCTGCGAGCCCGGCGCCATCGAGGTCTTGACCCACGGCTTGACCGCGAGGCCCTTGTCGACCGCGTTCTTGGCCAGCAGGGCGGCGCCCAGCATGACCGACGGGTTCGACGTGTTGGTGCAGGAGGTGATCGAGGCGATCACGACCGCGCCGTGGTCGATCTCGAACTCCGCGCCGCCCATGCTGACCTTGGTGGGCTTGCTGACCCGCCCGCCGGAGCCGGCCGCGGCGGAGATCGCCGCGTGCGGCTTGCCGGCCTCGCCGTTGCCGTCGTGCGCCGGGGAGGCGGGGTCGCTGGCCGGGAAGGACTCCTCGCCGGCCTCGTCGACCGTGGAGCCCGACGACGCGGCGTCGTCCGGGTCGGTCTGGTCCGGCGTCGAGGCGTAGTCCGCCAGGGACGACCGGAAGGCCTCCTTCGACTCGGACAGGGCGATGCGGTCCTGCGGGCGCTTCGGGCCGGCGATCGACGGGACGACCGTCGACAGGTCCAGCTCGAGCGTCTCGGAGAACGCCGGCTCGGCCTTCGGGTCGTGCCAGAGGCCCTGCTCCTTGGCGTACGCCTCGACCAGGGCGACCTGCTCGGCGGAGCGGCCGGTGAGCTTGAGGTACCGGACGGTCTCGTCGTCGATCGGGAAGATCGCGGCGGTGGAGCCGAACTCCGGGCTCATGTTGCCGATGGTGGCGCGGTTGGCCAGCGGCACCGCGCCGACGCCCTCGCCGTAGAACTCGACGAACTTACCGACCACGCCCTGCTTGCGCAGCATCTCGGTGATCGTGAGCACGACGTCCGTGGCGGTGGCGCCCGGCGGGATCTCGCCGGTGAGCTTGAAGCCCAGCACCTTCGGGATGAGCATCGAGACCGGCTGGCCGAGCATCGCGGCCTCGGCCTCGATGCCGCCGACGCCCCAGCCCAGCACGCCCAGGCCGTTGACCATCGTGGTGTGCGAGTCGGTGCCGACCAGCGTGTCCGGGTAGGCCTGGCCGTTGCGGGCCATGACGGTGCGGGCCAGGTGCTCGATGTTGACCTGGTGCACGATGCCGGTGCCCGGCGGGACGACCTTGAACTCGTCGAACGCGCCCTGGCCCCAGCGCAGGAACTGGTAGCGCTCGCGGTTGCGCTGGTACTCGAACTCGACGTTGCGCTCGAAGGCGTCCGGCCGGCCGAAGACGTCGATGATCACCGAGTGGTCGATGACCAGCTCGGCGGGGGCGAGCGGGTTGACCTTCGACGGGTCACCGCCCATCTCGGTCACGGCCTCGCGCATGGTCGCCAGGTCGACGACGCACGGGACGCCGGTGAAGTCCTGCATGATCACGCGGGCGGGCGTGAACTGGATCTCGGTGTCGGGCTCGGCCGTCGGGTCCCAGTTCGCCAGCGCCCGGATGTGGTCGGCGGTGACGTTGGCACCGTCCTCCGTGCGCAGCAGGTTCTCCAGCAGCACCTTGAGGCTGTAGGGCAGTTTCTCCGAGCCCTCGACGGCCGAAAGCCGGAAGATCTCGTACTCGCTGCCCCCGACCCCGAGGGTCCCCTTGGCTCCGAAGCTGTCGGTACTGGCCACTGTCGGCTCTCCTCCTGGTGGCGTGGTGGGCGCGTCTTCTCGGGTGTCCCGCGGGAGTCTCGCGCACCGTGGGCTCCACGGCAGCGTGACCCCCGTCCCGCCCCAAACAGTACGCCTGTCCTATATACGGGGTCGAGGGAGGGGGTCGCAGGTCACGGGCGTACCCCGAAATCGGCCGGGAACGCACGACGGCCGGCGGCGCGGGTGCGCCGCCGGCCGTCGGGTCGGACGGGGTGGACGGAGGATCAGTTGCCGGCGACCAGGGCGTCGAGATCACCGGGCTGGAGCGCGCCGAGCAGGTCGGCGTAGAGCTGCACGACGGTCTGGCCGGGGGAGACGTACCAGGACCCGCCGTCCTCGGTCGTCACCACCTTGACGTTCAGCACGGCCGTGGCCAGCCGCGGCGTGAGCTCCTGGACGGCGGGTGACGTGCCGACCTGGGCGCCGACGAGCGAGCCGAGCTGGTTCGCGCACAGCTGCGGCGGCGCGCCCTCGACGCCGCTGATCGTCACGCAGTCGCCGGTGCGGGTCACGGTGACCCGGGCGCCGGTGCCGTCGTCGACGGTCACGGCGGCCAGGGACAGTGCGGTGTGCCCGCGGACGTCCGTCTCGGTGGTCCGGAGGTCGACGATCTTCGCGCCGGTCGGCTGCGCGGCGGCCGCCCCGTCGACGAGGGCGGGCCCGGCATCGTGCAGGGCCGCCATCTCGGTCGGGTCGGTCAGCTCGATCACCCGGCGGACGTCGGCGTCGAGTGCGGCCTGGACCAGGTCGCGGACGGCGTCCTGGGCGGTGGTGGCTCCGCGGGCGTCGATCGACGTCGTGGGCCACGGCTCCACGGCGTCCTTCAGTGCGTAGTCGGCCGCGGTGTAGAGGCCGCTCACGTACCACTCGCCGTCGACCTGCACGGTCGCGATCCGGATCGGCTCGCCCTGCTCGCGCACGACCTGCGCGATGTCGATCGTCTCCGGCACGTCCGCGGGCGGGGCCCCGTTCGGGTAGACCTTCGCCTTGAACGAGTCGGTGAAGGGCAGGCTCGCCGGGTCCTGCGTGGTCGTGATGGTGCCGGCGACCAGCTTGGTGATCGTGACGTTCGGCCGGACCTGCTCGGCGCCGGCCTCGTCGAACCGCAGCCCGGAGAAGGTCACGGTGTCGAGGCTCGCGTCCGCGCGGGCGTCGGGACGCAGCACGTCGAGACGCTGCAGCTCGGTGGTGAGGACCGAGCCGAGGTCGGTGAGCAGGGTCGCCTCGTTCGGCGCGATGCGGCTGTAGGCGCGCAGGTAGTCGCGGCCCTGCAGGTCCGCGGCCAGCGACGTGACGGCCGCGTTCGGGCTGCTCGTGCCGCCGCTGCCGCCGAGCAACGTCCACGCCGCGAGGCCGCCGCCCGCCAGCAGCACGACGACCGCGACGATCGCCGTGATCAGCGGCCACCGACGCTTCTTCCGGGGCACGCCGCCGTCGCCGTACCCGGGCGGCGGGCCCCAGGTCGGCGGCTGACCACCTCCGTACGGCGGCGCCTGCGCGGGGTAGGCCTCGGTCGGGTACTGCGGAGTGCGGTACTGCGCAGCGGCGTACTGCTGCGTGGAGCCGGGCTGTTGCGCCGGGTACTGGGCCGTCCCCTGTCCCTGCGGCGACCAGCCCTGCCGGTACGGGTCCGGTGCTGCGCCCGCGCCCGGGCCCTGTGCCCACTGCCGGTCCGCCTCCTGCGGGTCGGCCCACCGGGGGTCGGCCGGGTCCGGTCCGCCCGGCACCGCGCCGGGTCGGTGTCCGCCGTCGCTCACTGTTCCCACCCCTCGTCGGGCACCCGGGACCGGATGCGTCGGGAGGATCATGGTGGACCCGCGGCTGTCCGAACAGGGTGGAAGTACCGAGATGCGGTGCTCCGTCCGGACTAGCGCCGAGCCCGGCGCGGCGGCGCCGCCGTCCACCGAGTGGTGGAAGTTGCCGCGGCGTACCGGCGTGGCGACCGGGCGTGACGACCCGCCGGTGCCAGGGTGCCGACCATCCAGTCGATCACCGGTGGGGGGAGAGCGTGCGGATCGCGCGGGGGCTGCTGCTCGTCCTGCTCGTCGCCCTGCTCACGGCCACCTCGGTGGCGACGGCCGGTGCCGCGCCCGACCCGACCCCGCCGCCGAACCCGAGCAACGAGGACCTGCAGCGCAGCCGCGACGCCGTGAGCGGGCGGGCCGCGGACGTCGCCCGGCTGACCCAGCGGCTCTCCGAGCTCCAGGCGGAGGCCGACGACCTGCAGATCCAGGTCGCCGAGCAGCACGAGTCCGCCAACCAGGCGCTCGACGTCCTCACCGGCGCCCAGGCCGAGGCCGACGCCGCGGCCGCCCGCGCCGACTCGGCCCGAGCGCAGACCGAGGCGGCGGGCAAGGCCGTCGACGCCGCCCGCACCCGGCTCGACGACTTCGTCGCCGGCACCTACTCGCAGGGCCTCGACCTCGGGCCGATCGGGCTGCTCACCACGGCCACCGGTCCGCAGGACCTCGTCGATCGCGCCCAGCTCACCGACGCCCTCGCCCAGCAGCAGGCCGCCGCGCTCGACGGGCTCGAGCGCGCCCGCGTCCAGCAGGCCAACGCGGACTCCACCGCGCGGAAGGCGCAGGAGGAGGCCGAGCAGCGCCGGCAGGCCGCCGCCGAGGCCAAGACCGCCGCCGACCAGGCCCTCGCCGGCGCGCAGCAGTCCGCCGACGAGCAGGCGCAGCGGCTGCGGGCGGTGACGGGGGAGCAGGCGCAGGTCCAGGCGCAGCTCGACGCCGCCGAGAACTCCGACGCCGGGCTCCGCGCCCAGCGGCAGCGGTTCCAGGACTGGCAGCGGGCACAGGAGGAGGCGGAGGCGGCCCGCCAGCGCGCCGCCCGCGAGGAGGCCGCCTCCCGGGCCGGGCCCTCGGCCTCGGCGGCGCCGCCGACGACCCGCCGGACCGGGTCCGCGGCCGTGCAGACGGTGATCGACCGGGCGATGGCACAGCTCGGCGTGACCTATGCCTGGGGCGGCGGGACGGCGCGCGGCCCGTCGCGCGGCATCCGCGACGGCGGCGTCGCCGACAGCTTCGGCGACTACCGCAAGGTCGGCTTCGACTGCTCCGGGCTGATGCTCTACGCCTTCGCGGGCGTCGGGGTGCAGCTGCCGCGGTACAGCGGGAACCAACACGCCTTCGGCGACCAGGTCCCGCTCGCGCAGATGAGGCCTGGCGACATGCTCTCGTGGGCCCGCAACGGCCGCGTCTACCACATCGCCCTGTACATCGGGAACGGCAGGATGATCGAGGCGCCGTACTCCGGCGCGTCGGTGAAGATCTCGCCGGTGCGGTACTCGGGCGGGCTGCTGCCGACCGTCGCCCGGGTGATCTAGGACGGCCGTCGCGCCCCGCTCACCCGTAGTTCACGGGGCGTCCGGTGTGATGGTGCGGTGAGCGTGCAGCCATCCCCCGAGTCGACGCCGCCCTCCGGTACCCCGGCGGCCCCCGCCGCCACCTCCACCCCGAAGGACGACGCCGAGCTCCTCGAGCGCGCGGTCTTCGAGATCAAGCGCGTCATCGTCGGTCAGGACCGGCTGGTGGAGCGGATGCTCGTCGGGCTGCTCGCCAAGGGGCACCTGCTGCTGGAGGGCGTCCCGGGCGTCGCGAAGACCCTCGCGGTGGAGACGGTCGCGAAGGTCGTCGGCGGCACCTTCGCGCGCCTGCAGTTCACCCCGGACCTCGTCCCCTCGGACATCGTCGGCACCCGGATCTACCGGCAGGGCCGCGAGGAGTTCGACGTCGAGCTGGGCCCGGTCGTCGCCAACTTCGTGCTGGCGGACGAGATCAACCGCGCCCCGGCCAAGGTGCAGTCCGCGATGCTCGAGGTCATGGCCGAGCGGCACCTGTCGATCGGCGGCCGCACCTTCCCGATGCCCGACCCGTTCCTGGTCCTGGCCACCCAGAACCCGATCGAGAACGAGGGCGTCTACCCGCTGCCCGAGGCCCAGCGGGACCGCTTCCTCTTCAAGATCATCGTGGAGTACCCGGGCGTCGAGGAGGAGCGCGAGATCGTCTACCGGATGGGCGCGACGCCGCCGGTGGCCGAGCAGGTCATGGAGCCGGCGGAGCTGGTCCGGCTGCAGGGCGTGGCCTCGCAGGTCTTCGTGCACCACGCCCTCGTCGACTACGTGGTGCGGCTGGTCGTGGCCACCCGCACCCCGGCCGACCACGGGCTGCAGGACATCGCGAGCTGGGTCTCCTACGGCGCGTCGCCCCGCGCCACGCTCGGCATCGTCGCGGCCGCCCGTGCTCTCGCCCTGGTCCGCGGCCGGGACTACGTGCTGCCGCAGGACGTCCTCGACGTCGCGCCGGACGTGCTGCGCCACCGGCTCGTGCTGTCCTACGACGCCGTGGCCGACCAGGTCCCGATGGAGCACATCCTCCAGCGCGTGCTGCAGACCGTGCCGTTGCCGCAGGTCACCGCGCGGCCGCAGGTGCAGCCCGCGCCGGCCGCACAGCCGGCGCAGCCGGCGGCCGCCTACCCGCCGGCGTCCGGCCCGTCGTGACGGCCCCGAGCCCGGCGGGCCCCCGCACGGGCCGTTCCCACCACGGCCCACCGTCGTTGCGCGGGGGGAACCTCGAGGCGGCGCTGCGCACCCTCGAGCTGAGCGTGCGCGGCCGGCTCGACGGGCTGCTGCAGGGCAACCACCTCGGCCTGCTGCCCGGGCCCGGGTCCGATCCGGCCGAGGCTCGCCCCTATCGGGCGGGCGACGACGTGCGGCGGATGGACTGGGCGGTCACCGCGCGGACCACCGAGCCGCACGTCCGGGAGACCATCGCCGACCGCGAGCTCGAGACGTGGGTGGTCGTCGACCTGTCGCCCAGCCTCGACTTCGGCACCGCGGACTGCGAGAAGCGGGACCTGGCGGTGGCGGCGCTGGCCGCCGTCGCGCACCTGACCCGCGGCGGCGGCAACCGGATCGGGGCGATCGTCTCGACGGGGGCGGAGACCGTCCGGATCCCGGCCCGCGGCGGGCTCGCCCACACCCGCAGCGTGGTGCGCCGCGTCGCCGAGGTGCCCCGGGCCGGCGACGGCACGCGCGGCGACCTCACCGCGGCCCTCGAGCAGCTGCGCCGCCCGCCGCGCCGCCGCGGCCTCGCCGTCGTGATCTCGGACTTCCTCGGCGAGCCGGACTGGGAGCGGTCGCTGCGCGGCCTGGGGGCCCGGCACGACCTGCTCGCCGTCGAGGTCCTCGACCCGCGCGAGCTGGACCTGCCCGACGTCGGGACGGTCGTCCTGGCCGACCCGGAGACCGGGCGGCAGCGCGAGGTGGAGACCACGCCGCTGCTGCGGCGCGAGTACGCCGCGGCCGCGTCGGAGCACCGCGACCGGGTGGCCGACGCGCTGCGCCGCTGCGGGGCGGCGCACCTGCGGCTGCGCACCGACTCGGACTGGATCTCCGACATCGTGCGCTTCGCCCTGGCCCGCAAGCGGACCTGGTCGGGGGGCGGGCGGTGACGTTCTCCTCGCCCTGGTGGCTGCTCGGGCTGCTGGTCGTCGCCGCGGCGGTGGCCGGCTACCTGGTGCTGCAGCGGAGGCGACGCCGGGACGTCGTCCGGTTCACCAACCTCGAGCTGCTGGAGAAGGTCGCCCCGAATCGTCCCGGCTGGTACCGGCACCTCCCGGCGGCCGCGCTGATCACCGCGCTGGCGGTGCTCACGGTCGCACTCGCCGGGCCGCAGGCCGAGGCCAAGGTCCCGCGCAACCGGGCGACCGTGATGCTGGTGATCGACGTGTCGCTGTCGATGCAGGCCACGGACGTCGAGCCCACCCGGCTCGCGGCCGCGCAGGCCGCGGCGAAGTCGTTCGCCGACCAGCTCACGCCCGGGATCAACCTCGGGCTCGTGTCCTTCGCGGGCACCGCCGCCGTACTCGTCTCGCCGACCACGGACCGCACCGCCGTCAAGCGGGCCGTCGACAGCCTGAAGCTGTCCGAGTCCACGGCGACCGGCGAGGCGATCTTCGCGTCGATGCAGTCGATCGAGTCGTTCTCCCAGTCCGTCGCGGGCTCGGGCGGCAGCGGAACCGAGGACGCGTCCCCGCCCGCCCGGATCGTGCTGATGAGCGACGGCAAGCAGACCGTCCCGGGGCCGGACGGGGAGAACGAGCCGCGCGGGGCGTTCACCGCGGCCCGGCAGGCCGCCGAGGCCAAGATCCCGGTCTCGACGATCTCGTTCGGCACCGAGTACGGGACGATCGACATCGAGGGCGGGCGCACCCGCGTCGCCGTCGACGACGCCTCGATGAAGCAGATCGCCGACCTCTCCGGCGGCCAGTTCTTCACCGCCGCGAGCGAGGACGAGCTGCGCCGGGTCTACGCCGACCTGTCCGAGCAGATCGGGTACGAGGTGCGCCGCGTCGACACCAGCAGGCCGTGGCTCGCCGGCGGGGCCCTGCTGCTCGTGGTCGGTCTCGGCAGCGGGCTGCTGCTGGGCCGCCGCCTGCCGTGACGCGTGGTCGCGGACCCGCGGACGCCCGTGCACTAGGTTCTGTGCCCGTGGGTAGGAGCGTGCTGGTCACCGGAGGAAACCGCGGCATCGGCCTGGCGATCGCGGAGGCGTTCGCGGCCCAGGGGGACCAGGTGGCGGTGACGTACCGCAGTTCGGCGGAGGGGCTCCCGGGGGAGCTGCTGCCGGTGCAGTGCGACGTCACCGACGCCGCCGCCGTCGACGCCGCGTTCACGACCGTCGAGGAGAAGCACGGGCCGGTCCAGGTGCTCGTCTCCAACGCCGGGATCACCGACGACGGGCTGCTCATGCGGATGAGCGAGGACTCGTTCACCTCGGTGCTCGACGCCAACCTCACCGCCGCCTACCGGGTCGCGAAGCGCGCCTCCCGCGGGATGCTCAAGGCCAAGGGCGGCCGGATGATCTTCATCTCGTCCGTGGTCGGGCTGCTGGGCAGCGCGGGGCAGGTCAACTACGCCGCCTCGAAGGCCGGCCTGGTCGGGCTGGCCCGCTCGGTCGCCCGCGAGCTCGGGTCGCGCGGCATCACCGCCAACGTCGTCGCCCCCGGCTTCGTCGACACGGACATGACCCGCGCGCTCTCCGACGACCGGCGCGCCGAGATCACGAAGCAGGTCCCGCTGGGCCGCTACGGCTCCGTCGAGGAGATCGCCTCGGCCGTGACCTGGCTCGGCTCCGAGCAGGCCGGCTACGTCACCGGGGCGGTCATCCCGGTCGACGGCGGCCTCGGCATGGGCCACTGAGCGCGCTCCCGAACTCCGCGAACTCCCCGAACGACGGCGAAAGGGTCCTGATGGGACTGCTCGAGGGCAAGAAGCTGCTGATCACCGGTGTGATCACCGACGCGTCGCTGGCGTTCCACGCGGCGAAGATCGCGCAGGAGCAGGGCGCGGAGGTCGTCCTCACCGGGTTCGGCCGGATGCGGCTGGTGGAGCGCATCGCGCAGCGGCTGCCGAAGCCCGCCCCGGTCGTCGAGCTCGACGTGTCGAACCAGGAGCAGCTCGACTCGCTGGTCGAGCGGGTGTCCCCGCACCTGGGGGACTCGCCCCGGCTCGACGGCGTGCTGCACTCGATCGGGTTCGCGCCGGCCTCCTGCCTGGGCGAGGGGGCGTTCCTCACCGCGCCGTGGGAGGACGTCGCCACGACGATCCAGGTCAGCGCGTACTCGTTCAAGTCCCTGTCGACGGCCCTGCTGCCGCTGCTCGGGCCGGGCGCGTCGATCGTCGGGATGGACTTCGACAACCGGCAGGCCTGGCCGGCCTACGACTGGATGGGCGTCGCCAAGTCGACGCTCGAGTCCGTCACCCGCTACCTGGCCCGTGACCTCGGGCCGAAGGGCATCCGGGTCAACCTGGTCGCCGCCGGCCCGGTGAAGACCATGGCCGCCAAGTCCATCCCGGGCTTCTCGGCGTTCGAGGACAACTGGGACTCCCGCGCCCCGCTGGGCTGGGACGTGACCGACCCGGTGCCCGTCGCCAAGACCGTGTGCGCGGTGCTGTCGGACTGGCTGCCCACCACCACCGGCTCGATGGTGATGGCGGACGGCGGGTTCCATGCGGTCGGTGTGTAGGGCCGTCGGTGTGTAGTGCCGATGGTGTGTAGTGCCGTCGGTGTGCAGCGCCGTGGGGGTCTGACGCGCGGCGCTCCGGGCCCGGGGGTTGAATGACCGGGTGGGTTCCTCCTCCGACTTCGATGCGCTGCTGTTCCTGTCCTTCGGCGGTCCCGAGGGGCCGGACGAGGTGCGCCCGTTCCTGGAGAACGTGGTGCGCGGCCGCGGGGTGCCGCCGGAGCGGCTCGACGCCGTCGAGGAGCACTACCAGCACTTCGGCGGCGTCTCCCCGATCAACGCCCGCAACCGGGAGCTGATCGCGGCGATCCGCGCGCGGACGGACCTGCCGGTCTACTTCGGCAACCGCAACTGGCACCCGATGGTCGAGGACACCGTCGCGGAGATGACCCGGGACGGCGTCCGCACCGCGCTCGTGTTCGCCACCAGCGCCTACGGCGGCTACTCGGCCTGCCGGCAGTACGACGACGACATCGCCCGCGCCCGCGCCGCCGTCGGACCGGAGGCGCCGCACCTGACCAAGCTGCGGCACTTCTTCGACCACCCGCTGTTCGTGCAGGCCAACGCCGACGCGGTCCGCGCCGCGCTCGCCACCGTGCCGGAGGGGGCGCGGGTCGTGTTCACCGCGCACTCGATCCCGGTGGCCGCCGACGCCGCCGCCGGGGTGCCGGAGGAGGGCGGGCACCGCTACTCGCGGCAGATCGCCGAGGCCGCGCGGCTGGTCGCCGCCGAGGTGGGGATCACCGAGTACGACGTCGTGTGGCAGTCCCGGTCCGGCCCGCCGCAGGTGCCGTGGCTGGAGCCGGACGTCGTCGACCACGTCGAGGCACTGCACGAGAAGGGCGTCGAGGCGGTCGTCGTGGCGCCGGTAGGGTTCGTGTCCGACCACATCGAGGTGATCTGGGACCTGGACAACGAGGCCGCGGAGAAGGCCTCGGAGCTGGGTATGGCGTTCGCGCGGGCGGCGACGGCCGGCCCGGATCCCCGCTTCGCCGACATGGTGGTGGAGCTGATGGCCGAGCACCTGTCCGACGCTCCGGCCCGGGCTCTGGGCTCGGTGCCCCGGGGAGGCTGCACGACGGATGGCGTCCCCTGCGCCCTCAACTGCTGCGAACCGGTCCGCCGCCCCACCCGCCCCTAGCCCGTCCCCGCGAGTCGGGACTTCCGGCACCGCGAGTCGCGCTGTCACTCGCGGGTCACCCGGGGCGGCGGATGCCCAGCGTGCTGACGGCGGGGAGCAGTCCGGACCGCGCGATCCTCATGGTCAGCGGTCCGACGAGCTGCGGGAGCCGCGCGATCTCCGGCATCCCGACGGCGGCGTAGGGCTGCGCGGCGAGGGCGTCCGTGCGGGCCTCGACACGCTCGCGCAGCGCGCGCCCGGCCTCGGTGGCCACACCGTCGTCGTCGAGCAGGCCCCGGGCCCGCAGCCGCTCGGCGGCGGCCTCCCACTCGTCGTCGCTCCAACCGCGGCTCGCGAAGGTCTCCCGCGGTGCGGCTCCGACGGCGGCGAAGGACACCAGTGCCTCGCACGGGTCGAGCTCCGCGTCGAGCAGGGCGGCGACGTGGCCGTCGCCGCGGTGCTCGCGCAGGATCGTGGCCGCGTGCCAGAGCCGCAGCAGCGGCTCGTCCGGAGCGTCGAGGCCCGCGTTGGCGGCCGCGAGGGGCCGGCCCGCGGTCTCCGCCGCCTCGGCCGCCCGCCACGCG
>NZ_JBEZDN010000171.1:0-14102 GCF_040648315.1 Pseudonocardia sp. NPDC049154 | reverse complement strand
ATCACGGCCGGGCTCATCGGTCCGGCGGGAACTCCCGGGGAACCGTCCGCAGGATCCCCGCCACGAGCTGCACGAGACCCAGCGCGCCCACGACCTCGTCGTCCACGTGAACCGGCGGGAACCTGCCGTAGACCTCCGAACGCCGGGCGAAGGTCGGCGCGTCGGGCCCGAGTGCGGAGCCCGGCGGGAGCGTCCGGACCCGGTGCGGGGTGCCGAGCATCTCGGCGGCACCGTTCAGCACCCGGCCGAACGGCGCGACCTCCCCGCACACCACGTACCGCCGCCCCGGCTCGCCCCGGTCCAGCGCGAGCAGCACGCCCTCCGCGGCGTCCTCCGCCAGCACCCAGCCGATCGGGGCGTCGACGACCTCGGTGATCTCCCCGCGCGCGAGGAAACGCAGCAGCCCGTTGTAGCTCTGCGGCCCGGCCGGGCTGGGCCCGTAGATGCTGACCGGCACCACGATCGACGCGTCGATCCCCTCCGCGCCGAGCACGAGGGCGTCGGCGTCGGCCTTGGTCCGCGAGTAGGGGTCGGTGAGGACCGGCGGGCCCGACGGCCGCTCGCCCACCAGTCCCGACGCGTCCATCACCGCCGCGCTGCTGCTCACGTGCACGAGCCGGCGCACCCCGGCCCGGCGCATCGCCTCCAGCACGGCCCGGGTCCCGTCGACGTTCACGGCCCGGATCTCCTCGGGCGTGCCGCCCACGACCCCGGCGAGGTGCAGGACCGCGTCGGCGCCCTGCAGCGCGGCGTCGAGCGAGCCGGGGTCGTCGAGCCGCCCGACGGCCGTCGGGACACCCTCGGGCAGCAGGGCGGCGCCCCGGGCCGGGTCGCGCACGAGCGCCCGGACCGGCCGGCCGCGCCGGGCCAGCAGGGCGACGAGCGCGCTTCCCAGGAATCCGGTGGCGCCGGTGACGAGCAGCATGGCCCCATCATCGCCGCAGGGCCGTTGGCCGTGTACCCGTGCGCCGATCGGTCGCAACCTCGAACGGAGTAGCCGCCGGTCCCCGGGCGGCGACCGGTCGGCCGCCGACCACCGGTGGGGGACGGACCGGTGGTCGGTGGCGTCGGCCACTCACCTCTACGTCACGTGCGGTCACCGCGAGCGACCGGTTAACACGAACCCGGTGCCCGTCGATGGTGTTGCATGTGATGTGAGCGACGCCCACGAGGGCGCGCCGGGTCACGGGTGATCGGTCGGAAGAGGAGATGAGCCGGATGTCGTGGTGGGACAGCTACCGGGCCGTCTACGGCGCGGAGCTGCGGGCGGCCGCCGTCGAGTACGTCGAGCACGGGTGGCCGCTGGTGCCGGGCCCGGGCGCGGACGTCCTGCTCGACACGGGCACGGTGCTCGACGTGATCGAGGTGCCCGCGGAGCTCGGCCGGCAGGTGTGCGCCACGCTGCGTGACCGCGGAATGGTAGTCCCGGTCGCCGCGACCCCGCACGACACGTGGTGGTTCCCGATGACCCCGAACCACGAGCTGCCCGCGGAGCTCTCCCTGCACACGGACGTCGTGCTCCACACGGACGGCATCGGGGTCCTCGCCCCGCCCACCGAACGGCCCGACGGCTGGGTCCAGTGGCGGGTGCGCCCCTCCTTCACCGGCTACGAGGTGCCCGACGCCGCCGTGATCGTCGACGCCGTCCAGGCCGCCGTGCGGCTGCGGTCGGCCGCGGTGCGGCAGCCGGAGACCGTCGGCCGCGCGAGCTAGCCGCTCCCCAGGACCCGGCCGGGTCCGGCGGACCACCGTCGGGCCCGGCCGTCGCCATCTCGGGCAGCCGTTTCTCAGGTTCGGCCCCGCGCGCCGTTCCGCCGACGGGCACTATGAACCCGTGAGTTCCGACCGTGCCCTCGCCACCGCGCCGTCGCGGCCCGCCGGCGGCAGCAGCATCCCGGCCGGCCTGGGCCTCGGCCCGGAGGCCGAGGCGCAGAAGCGCCGCGACCTCCGGAAGATGAAGATCGTCGCCACCGGGTTCCTGCTCGGCGCGACGGTCGTCTTCTTCGTCATGCGGTACCTGGAGCTGCAGGGCCAGGCCTGGGCCGGCTACGTTCGGGCGGCCGCCGAGGCCGGCATGGTCGGCGCGCTGGCGGACTGGTTCGCGGTCACGGCCCTGTTCAAGCGACCGCTCGGGCTGCCGATCCCGCACACCGCGATCATCCCGCGCAAGAAGGACACGATCGGCGACAGCCTCGGCGACTTCGTCGGCGAGAACTTCCTGTCCGAGGACGTGGTCCGCGAGAAGCTCGGCCGCGTCGAGGTGTCGCACCGGGTCGGCAGCTGGATCGGGCAGCCGCAGCACGCCGAGCGGATCACCGCCGAGCTGGCCGCCGCGGCCCGCGGCCTGGTCACCGTGCTGCGCGACGACGTCGTCCAGGACCTCATCGAGCAGGTCCTGGTCCGCAAGCTGCTGGAGAAGGAGGTCGGGCCGCCGCTCGGCAAGATCCTCGAGGGGATCCTCGTCGACGGCGCCCACCGCCACCTGGTCGATCTCGTGTGCGACCGCGCCTACGACTGGGTCACGGCGAACCAGGAGATGGTGCTGCGGGTCGTGCACGACCGCGCCCCCATGTGGACGCCGCGGTTCGTCGACGACCTGGTGGCCGACAAGCTCTTCAACGAGGTCCAGGGCTACGCCTGGGCGGTCAAGACCGACCCGGAGCACCCGCTGCGGCACGCCGTCGACCGCTTCCTCGCCGAGTTCGCCCGGGACCTGCAGAGCGACCCGAAGACGATCGCGCGGGCGGAGCAGGTCAAGCAGCAGATCGTGGACCACCCGGACGTCCAGAAGTTCATCGGGCAGGCCTGGGGCGTGGTCAAGGGCATGATCCTCGACGCCGCGGAGGACCCGTCGAGCGAGCTGCGGGCGCGGGTGCGCGACGGGCTGATCTCGCTCGGGGCCCGGCTGTCCGGCGACGCCGACCTGCGGGCCCGCCTCGACGGCTGGCTCGCCGACGCCGCGGGCTACGTGGTGCGGCACTACCGGCGCGAGATCACCACGCTGATCACCGACACCGTGGCCCGCTGGGACGCGGAGGAGACCTCCCGCAAGATCGAGCTCCAGGTCGGCCGCGACCTGCAGTTCATCCGGATCAACGGCACGGTCGTCGGTGCCCTGGCCGGCCTGGTGATCTACACCGTGTCCCAGCTGGTCTTCTGACGTCGTGAGTGGGAATGGTCGCCATGGCGACCATCGCCACTCACAGGGTGGTGCCGACGGCCAGGCCCAGGCCCGCGGCGCCGAGACCGGCCATCACCGAGCCGACGGCGTTGAACACGGCGAGCAGGCGGCGACCGTCCCGGGCGAGGCCGACGGTCTCCCAGCCGAAGGTCGAATAGGTGGTCAGCGCCCCGCAGAAGCCGGTCCCGACCAGCGTGGCGACGGCCGGGGACGCGGCGGCGGCGACCATTCCCAGCACGAACGACCCCACGACGTTGACCGTGAAGGTGCCCCACGGGAAGCCCGTCGCGTGCCGGGACTGCACGAGCCGGTCCGTGAGGTAGCGGGCCGGGGCACCGACGGCCGCGCCGAGCACCACGAGCAGCGGGGTCACCGGGCGAACCTCCGCGCCGCCGCGGCGCCCAGCCAGGTCGCCGCCACGGCCGCGACGAGCGTGCCGGCCAGGTAGGCGACCCCGACGCCGACGTGCCCGCCCAGCAGGAGGTGCTGGGCGTCGACCGAGAAGGTCGAGAAGGTGGTGAAGCCGCCGAGGACCCCGGTCGCGAGGAACGGCCGCACCAGCGGGTGGGCGGTGCGGAGCTCGGTGACCACCACGAGCAGGACGCCGATCGCGACGCAGCCGACCACGTTGATGAGGAAGGTGCCCCACGGGAAGGCGCCGGGCGTCGTCGGCAGCCCGAGCCCCACGCCCCAGCGGGCCAGGGCCCCGAGCGCGCCACCGACGGCGACGGCGACGGTGGCCCGGCCCTGCCCGCGCAGCGGTGCGACGACCGGCGGGCGGGCCGCGGCGTCCGGCGGCGGGGTGCCGTGCACGTCGACACCCTAGACGGCGGCCGGCGGTCCGTGATCCACGCTCCGCCGGGGTGATCGATCCAGATCGTGACGAGGGCCACGCCACCTGCGCAAGCATTGCGCTTGCAGCAGCTAGCACAGCCGCGTACGGTCGATCGGGTCCGGGGGAGGTGAGCACATGTCGGACGACAAGCCGTTGATCGACCAGGCCGTGGGTCAGGTGGGTCACGTCGTCGAGAAGACCGTGGACGACATCGGCTCCTACATCCGCTCCCAACGCGAGGCCGCCCAGGTCTCGCTGCGGCAGCTCGCCCGGACGGCCGGCGTCAGCAACCCGTACCTCAGCCAGATCGAGCGCGGGCTCCGCAAGCCGTCGGCCGAGATCCTGCAGCAGATCGCGAAGGGGCTGCGGATCTCCGCCGAGGCGCTCTACGTCAAGGCGGGGATCCTCGAGGAGCGGCCTGCCAGCGTCGTCACCGACGCGGTCCTGTCCGACGCCTCCCTCACGGAGCGTCAGAAGCAGGTTCTGCTCGACATCTACCAGTCCTTCCGGCGGGAGAACGACCTACAGGTCGATCCCGACGTCCCGACCGAACAGAGGAAGTGATCACCATGGCCGTGTCGCTGCCGACCGCCGCGGACGTCCGCAAGGTCCGCGAGCAGGCTGCCAAGTCCGCCGCCGAGCAGGCGGAGACCGTCAAGACGCCGCTGCTGGCGGTGCTGGGTGCCGGCGAGTACGCCTACTCGAGCATCCTCGGCGCCTACAGCAACGCCAAGACCGCCGCCACCGCCCAGGCGGAGGCGGCCCAGAAGTTCGCCTCGGAGCTCCCCACCGAGATCGAGGGTCTCCGCGGCAAGCTGACCACCGAGGAGCTGCGCAAGGTCGTCGAGCTGTGGCGCGCCCGCGCGGAGAAGGCCTACGCCGACCTCGCCCGCCACGGTGAGGGCACCTGGACCGAGATCCGCAAGCAGCCGCAGGTCAAGCAGGCCCTCACCCAGGTCGAGGAGCTGACCGGCAAGTTCGACGCGCGGGTCGACGCCCTCGTCGACGACGCGCACGACGCCGCGGAGAAGGCCCTCTCCACCCTGACCCGCCAGACCCGCTCGGTCGGCGAGAAGGTCGCCGTCCGGACGCAGAAGGCCGCCGACGAGGTCGCCGAGACCATCACCGAGGTCTCCGCGGACGCGTCGAAGGCCGTCGCCGACGCGGGCAAGGACGCCGCGAAGGCCGTCGACGAGGCCGGTGACGAGGCCGCCGCCACCACGCGCAGCACCACGCGCCGCGCGGCGAGCCGCACCGCCCCGGTGACCGAGCCGGCGCCGGCGACCGAGACCGCGCCGAGGAGCGAGACCCCGGCGGCGAAGGCCGCGACCCCGGCGAAGACCGCGCCGAAGGCCGCGACCCGGAAGCCGGCCACCCGGCGTACGGGCCCGGCCAAGTCCGACAGCTGACGCGTCCCGCGTCCCGACGGCCCCGGAGCACCCCGCTCCGGGGCCGTCGGTCTCTGCGGGGACACCGCTCACGGTGTGCGGGTATGTCCTGATCCCGCCGCCGCACGTAGTCTGGACCGGTGAACGTGTTCACCATGCTCGACCGCCTGGTGCTGTGCGTGATCGGCATCGTGGTCGCGGCGTGCTCGGGTTACGCCTTCGTGCATGCCGTCCGCCAGCGTGCCGACGCCTTCCAGGCGGCCAGCAAGCTGACCAAGAACGCCTGGCTGGGCATCACCGGCGCGGCCGCGCTGTTCCTGCTGATCATCCCCATCTTCGGGGTGATCTCGTCGCCCAGCCTGCTCGGCGTCGTCGCCTCGTTCCAGGGGCTGCGCAGCGAGCTCACGCTGTTCTGGCTGGCCGGCACCGTCGCGATGCTGGTCTACCTGGTCGACGTCAGGCCGGCCGTCGTCGCCGCCTCGCGGGGTGGCAACAGCTGGTGAGCGTGCTCGGCAGCCTGACCCCGCTCCCCGCCGCCGACCATCCCGAACTGCTCGCCGAGTCCGTCGTCAAGGCGCTGTCGCGGCTGCCCGACGCGAGCGGCGTGCTGGTCGCGGAGATCGATCCCGACCTGGCCGACACCGCCGCCTTCTGCGAGGCCTACTCCTCCCCGCCCGAGTTCTCGGCGAACTGCGTGGTCGTGTCGGGCAGGCGCTCGGGCGAGGTCCGGTACGCCGCCTGCCTGGTCCTCGCGACCACGCGCGCGGACGTCAACGGCGTGGTCAAGCGCAGGCTGGACGTCCGCAAGGCGTCCTTCGCCCCGATGGACGAGGCCGTGGAGCTGACCGGCATGGAGTACGGCGGCATCACCCCGCTCGGCCTGCCCGAGGGCTGGCCGCTCCTGATCGCACCCGAGGTCGCGGCCGCCGAGGCCGTGGTCGTGGGCAGCGGGATCCGGGGCTCCAAGCTCGCCGTCCCGGGTGCCGTCCTCACCGCCCTTCCCGGCGCGGAGGTCGTGGAGGACCTGGCCCGACCGGCCTGAGTCACCCTCGCTCAAGGTTCCTGCGTTCACTCACAGCGGACTTACTTGAACGCTGGAATGAGGCTTGCGGTGTAAGCGTTGACCCGGGCATGACACAGACGCTGAAGCTGCCGGTGCTTCCGCTGACCGACTCGGTGGTGCTGCCCGGCATGGTGGTGCCCGTCCGGCTCGACGCTCCGGAGGTTCAGGCCGCGGTCGACGCCGCGGAGGGCAAGAAGGTCCTCGTCGTCCCCCGCCTCGACGGGAAGTACGCCGCGATCGGTGTGGTCGCGGTCCTGGAACAGATCGGCAGGCTCCCGAACGGGGACCGTGCCGCCGTGGTCCGCGGTGAGACGCGGGCCCGCATCGGATCGGGCGTGACCGGCCCGGGTTCGGCCCTGTGGGTCGAGGCCGAGACGGTCGACGAGTCGCCCGTGACCGGCCGGACCCACGAGCTGGCCAAGGAGTACAAGGCCCTGGTCGTCGGGATCCTGCAGCAGCGCAACGCGTGGCAGGTGATCGACTCCGTCCAGCAGACGACGGACCCGGGGCAGCTGGCCGACCTGGCCGGCTGGGCGAGCTGGCTCGACAACTCCCACAAGCTGGAGCTGCTCGCCGAGACCGACGTGACCCGCCGGCTGGAGAAGCTCCTCGAGTGGACGAAGGAGCACGTCGCCGAGCAGGAGGTCACCGAGAAGATCTCGAACGACGTCCGCGAGGGCATGGAGAAGCAGCAGCGCGAGTTCCTGCTGCGCCAGCAGCTCGCCGCGATCCGCAAGGAGCTCGGTGAGGGCGACCCCGAGGGTGAGGACGACTACCGCGCCCGCGTCGAGGGCGCCGACCTGCCCGAACACGTCCGCAAGGCCGCGCTGACCGAGGTCGGCAAGCTGGAGCGGGCGTCGGACCAGAGCCCGGAGTCGGGCTGGATCCGCACCTGGCTGGACACGATCCTCGACATGCCGTGGAACGAGACCACCGTCGACACCGACGACCTGGTCGAGGCCCGGCGGATCCTGGACGCCGACCACGCCGGCCTCGACGACGTCAAGGAGCGGCTGGTCGAGTTCCTCGCCGTCCGCTCGCGGCGCAACCGCAAGGGCCTGGACACCGTCGGCGGTCGCGGCTCGGGTGCCGTGCTGGCGCTCGTCGGCCCGCCCGGTGTCGGCAAGACGTCGCTGGGGGAGTCCGTGGCCCGCGCGCTCGGCCGCAAGTTCGTCCGCGTCGCCCTGGGCGGCGTGCGCGACGAGGCTGAGATCCGCGGTCACCGGCGCACCTACGTCGGCGCGCTGCCCGGCCGCATCGTCCGCGCGATCCGCGAGGCCGGCACGATGAACCCCGTCGTGCTGCTCGACGAGATCGACAAGGTCGGCAGCGACTACCGCGGCGACCCGTCCGCGGCCCTGCTCGAGGTGCTCGACCCGGCGCAGAACCACACGTTCCGCGACCACTACCTCGAGGTGGACCTGGACCTGTCGAACGTGCTGTTCCTCGCGACCGCGAACGTCGGCGAGGCCATCCCGGGCCCGCTGGCGGACCGGATGGAGGTCGTGACGCTCGACGGCTACACCGAGCAGGAGAAGATCGCGATCGCCCGCGACCACCTGCTGCCGCGGCAGGTCGAGAAGGCCGGCCTGGAGCCGACGGACGTCGAGTTCTCCGAGGTCGCGCTGGGCATGATCGCCGCCGAGTACACCCGCGAGGCGGGCGTGCGGCAGCTGGAGCGGGGCCTGGCCAAGGTCCTGCGCAAGGCCGCCGTCGCGCTGGACTCCGGCACCGAGGCGCCGATCCACGTCGACGCCGACACCCTGGTCAAGTACCTGGGCCGGCCGAAGTTCACCCCGGAGTCGGCGGAGCGCACCTCCGTCCCGGGCGTGGCGACCGGCCTGGCGGTGACCGGCGCGGGCGGTGACGTCCTGTTCATCGAGGCCACCAAGATGGACGGCGACCCCGGCCTGACGATCACCGGCCAGCTCGGTGAGGTCATGACCGAGTCGGTGTCGATCGCCCTGTCCTACCTGCGCTCGCGCGGGCTGGCGGGGGACCTGGCGTCGAAGAAGCTGCACGTGCACGTACCCGCGGGTGCGGTCCCGAAGGACGGCCCGTCGGCCGGCGTCACGATGACGACGGCGCTGGCGTCGCTCGCCTCGGGACGGCCGGTGCGGTCGTCGGTCGGCATGACCGGCGAGGTCACGCTGCAGGGCAAGGTGCTCCCGATCGGCGGGGTCAAGCAGAAGCTGCTGGCCGCGCACCGGGCGGGCCTGACCGACGTGATCATCCCGAAGCGCAACGAGCCCGACCTCGACGACCTGCCGGAGTCGGTCCGCGGTGAGCTCCGGGTGCACCCGGTCGCCGACGTGAGCGAGGTCCTCGAGCTCGCGCTCGAGCCGGTGGAGCAGCGCGCCGCCGTCTGACGGCGTACATCCGGACGGCGCCCCTCCCACGAGGAGGGGCGCCGTCCGGCGTTCTCGGGTATCAGTGACCGGCGTCACGCACTCTCCTCTCGGTGCGGAGTTCCGAGACCGAGGAGTGTCCATGACGAGCACGGCACGGTACGACGTCGAGGCGCTGCGGGCGCGGATGGGCGGGACCGTCCTGCTGCCCGGGGACGTCGGGTACGACGAGGCCCGGTCGGTGTGGAACGGCGAGATCGACAAGCGGCCCGCGGTGATCGCGCGCTGCACCGGGCCCGACGACGTCGCCGAGGCGCTCCGGTACGCCCGGGAGGAGGGCCTCGAGGTGGCCGTCCGCGGGGGCGGGCACGGGTACTGGGGTGCGGCCGTGCCCGAGCGCGGGCTGATGATCGACCTGAGCCCGCTCGACTCCGTGGTCGTCGATCCGGAGGCCCGGCGGGCCCGCTGCGGCGGCGGCGCGAAGCTGGCGCAGCTCGACGCGGCCACGCAGGCCCACGGCCTCGCGACGCCGGCCGGCACGGTGAGCCACACCGGGGTCGGCGGACTCACGCTCGGCGGTGGCTTCGGCTGGCTGTCCCGGCTCCACGGTCTCTCGATCGACAACCTCGAGTCGGCCGAGATCGTCCTGGCCGACGGCCGGTGCGTGCGGGCGAGCGCGACCGAGCACCCGGACCTGTTCTGGGCGATCCGCGGGGGCGGCGGCAACTTCGGCGTGGTGACCGAGTTCGAGTTCCGGCTGCACCCGGTCGGGCCGATGGTCCACCTGGGCCTGCTGTTCGTGGAGCAGGAGCGGGCCGCGCACGCCCTGCGCGCGGCGCGGGACTGGTTCGACGGGGTGCCGGAGGGGATCAGCCCGGCCGTCGCGTGCATCTCGGCCCCGCCGATGCCGATGGTCCCGGAGGAGCACCACTTCCGGCGCGGCGTCGGCGTGATCGTCGTCGGCTTCGGCAGCGCGGAGGAGCACGCGTCCGCGGTCGTGCCGCTGCGGGAGGCGCTCGACCCGCTGTTCGAGGTGCTGACGCCCATCCCGTACGTCGGGCTGCAGCAGATGCTCGACGAGGCGTCGCCCTGGGGCATCCACTCCTACACGAAGGGCCTGTACCTCGACGCGATGCCGGACGAGGTCGTCGAGACCCTGGCCGAGCGGCTGCCGGGCATGACGTCGCCGATGTCCGAGGTGCTGATCTTCCCGTTCGGCGGTGCGTACGCCGAGGTCGGCGACGACGACACGGCGTTCGGGGGCGGCCGTGGTCTCCGCTACGTCATCGCCATCGAGGCGATCGCGCCCGACTCCGAGACCATGGCGATCGACCGGACGTGGGTGCGCGACACCTGGGACGCCCTGCGTCCCGCCGCCGTCGGCTCGGGCTCCTACGTGAACCTGATGGCGGAGACCCCCGAGGACGCCCTCCGCTCCGCCTACGGCGCGCGGAAGTTCGAGCGGCTGGCGCAGATCAAGGCGCAGTACGACCCGGGCAACGTCTTCCACGTCAACGCGAACATCAAGCCCGCCTGACCTGCATCGTCGAGAGGTCCGTAGAACTACGTACAGCCTCGACCATGATGCAGGTCACACACTCGGCACCCTTCGAGCCGAGGAGGGGCGATGACCAGCACGGCCCGGTACGACACGACGGCCTTGCGCAGGGCGATGACCGGCAGCGTCGTGGAGATGGGGGACCCGGAGTACGACGAGGCGCGCAAGGTCTTCAACGCCGACATCGACCGGAGGCCTGCCCTGATCGCGCAGTGCGTCTCGTCAGGTGACGTGGCAGTGGCGGTTGCGTTCGCGCAACGCAACGGGCTCGAGATCGCAGTTCGCAGCGGGGCACACAGCATGAGCGGAGCCTCGACCGTCGAGGACGGGCTCGTCATCGACCTGAGTGCGATGCGTGATGTCACGGTGGACCCGGCGAAGCGGATCGCTCGAGTTCAGGGCGGTGCTTTGAACTCCGACCTGGACGCCGCGACACAGGCACACGGTCTGGCGGTCACAGCAGGGATGGTGGGGCACACGGGCCTCGGCGGCCTGACGCTCGGCGGAGGTATGGGCTGGTTGTCCCGCAAGGCCGGCCTCACGATCGACAACCTTCTGTCCGCGGAGATCGTCGTTGCCGACGGGAGTGTCCTGAGGATCTCCGAGACCGAACACCCCGATCTGTTCTGGGCCGTTCGCGGCGGTGGAGGCAACTTCGGGGTGGTGACGGAGTTCGAGCTCCGCCTCATCGAGGTCGGCCCCTCGGTGCAGTTCGGGCTGCTCCTGTGGCCGCTCGAACGCGGTGTCGAGGCGTTGCAGGCGCTGCGGACGGTGGTCGGTGATCTCCCTCCGAACGTCAACGCCATGATCGCAGGCGTCGACGCGCCGCCCGCGCCCTTCATCCCGGAGGAGCACCACTTCCTTCCGTGTCTCGGAGTGATTCTGGTCGGATTCGGGACCGAAGACGAGTTCGACGGGGTCGCGGAACGCATCCGTTCGCAGAGCCGTCCGCTGATCGACGCGACGATGCCTCTGCCCTACACCGCTGTGCAGACTCTCTTCGACGAGGCGAACTGCTGGGGCAATCACTACTACGACAAGTCCTGCTACCTGCCCGAGTTCACGGACGAGATCATCGAGGTGGTGGTCGAGCACTTCGCACGCAAGCAGTCTCCGCTCTCGGTCATGCTCACGTACCGCCTCGACGCGGCGTACTGCGAGCCGGAGGAGGACGCCACCGCGTTCAGCGGAGGTCGGTCGCCGAGGTACATCGTCTTCCTCATCGCGAACGCGTCGGAGCCGTCGCTCCTCCCGGCCGACCGAGAGTGGGTGCGAGGGTTCTGGGAGGCCCTCCGCCCCATGTCGATGGGCTCCGGAACGTACGTCAACGGGATCACCGAGTACGACGAGGACCGGGTCCTCGCGAGCTACGGTGCTGCCAAGTACGCGCGGCTCGCCGCGATCAAGAGCCAGTACGACCCGGGCAACATCTTCCACCGGAACATCAACATCAAGCCCGCCTGATCCGTCCTCGTGAGTGGCGATGGTCGCTATGACGACTATCGCCACTCACGGGGTCAGCGGAAGACGACGGTCTTGTTGCCGTGGACCAGGACCCGGTCCTCGAGGTGCCAGCGGAAGCCCCGGGCCAGGACCAGGCGCTCGGCGTCCCGGCCGCGCCGGACCATGTCGGAGACGGTGTCGCCGTGGTCGACCCGGATGACGTCCTGCTCGATGATCGGGCCGGCGTCGAGGTCGGCGGTGGCGTAGTGGCAGGTGGCCCCGATCAGCTTCACGCCCCGCGCGTGCGCCTGGTGGTACGGGCGCGCGCCGGCGAAGGACGGCAGGAAGCTGTGGTGGATGTTGATCGCCCGGCCCGCCCACTCCTCGCACAGGTGCGCGGGGAGGATCTGCATGAACCGGGCGAGCACGATGGCGTCGGGCTCGTGGGCGTCGACGATCTGGCGGACCTTCTCGAAGGACTCCACCTTGCCCTGCTCGCGCTTCGGGTCGCGCGGCCCGGGGAAGGGCACGTGGTGGAACGGGATGCCGTGCGCCTTGACCAGCGGTGCGAGGTCCTCGTGGTTGCCGACGACGGCGTCGAGCGTCACCGGCAGCTCGCGGGCGGCGACGCGGCCGAGCAGGTCGTGCAGGCAGTGCGCCTCGCGCGTGACGAGCAGGACGGCGTGCTTGGGCACGCCGCTGTCCGTGACCCGCCACGTGGCCTCGGGCCCGAACTCCTCGGCGATCGGCGCGAAGCGGGCGCGCAGCTCGTCGACGTCGAAGGGCACGGACGACGCCCGCACGGCCTGGCGCGTGAAGAACCAGCCGTCCTCCGCGTCGGCGTGGTAGGCGGCCTCGACGATCCAGGCGCCCGTCTCGGCGAGGAAACCGGCGATCCGCGCGACGATGCCCGTGCGGTCGGGGCAGCTGAAGGTGATGACGTAGCGGCGGTCGGCTTCCGGTTGCACGACGACAAGGGTGCCATCGTGAACGTCACGTCCCGCGTGGGGTGCGCCACGGCGGGCCGCGACGGACGATCGCCCTCGTGACGACACCCGACCGCGCCCGCACCCGGGCCGTCGCCGCGATGACCTTCGCGACCGGCGTGATCATCGCGAACAACTACTACGCGCAGCCGCTCGAGGCGGCGCTGGCGCAGCACTTCGCGGTGCCCTCGTCGGCGATCGGGGCCGTGCTGACCCTGATCCAGCTGTCCTACGCGCTGGGCCTGGCCACGCTCGCCTGACGACGGTCGCGGCGCAGGTCCTCGTGCCCTTCTCGGCGTCGATCGCCCGCGAGGGCGAGCAGGGCCGCGTGGTGAGCACCGTCATGAGCGGGCTGTTGATCGGGATCCTCGTGTCGCGGGTCGTCGCGGGGCTGGTGGCGGAGGTGGTCGGCTGGCGCGGCGTGTTCGTGCTCGGCGCCGCCCTGACCGCCGTGGCGGTGGTCGCGCTGTGGCGCACGCTCCCGGTGGTCGCGCCGAGCACGTCGCTCCCGTACCCGCGGCTGCTGCTCTCGGTGCTCCGGCTGATCCGCGACGAGCCGGTGCTCCGGTTCCGGATGGCGCTCGGGGTGTCCGGCTACGCGTCGTTCGGCGCGCTGTGGACCAGCGTCGGGTTCCTGCTGGCCGCGCCGCCGTACGGGCTCTCGGAAGCGAGGATCGGGCTCTTCGCGCTGTTCGGCGTGGCCGGGGCGGTCGCCGCGCGGTTCGCGGGCCGGCTCGCCGACCGCGGCCAGGCCTTCGGGGCGACCGGGGCCTTCCTCGCCCTGGTCGCGCTGTCCTGGATCCCGCTGGGCCTGGGCGCGTTCTCGCTGGTCGCGCTGGCGATCGGGCTGGTGGTGTTCGACCTGGGCGTGCAGGGCAGCCACATCAGCAACCAGAACACGATCTACGCGCTCCACCCGGAGGCCCGCAGCCGGCTCAACACGGCCTACATGACCAGCTACTTCCTCGGCGGCGCCGCCGGCAGCGGGCTGTCGTCGGCGCTGTACGCGAGCCACGGCTGGGCGGGCGTCAGCATCGTCGGGGCAGCCTTCCCGACGGCCGGGTTCCTGCTCTGGCTGGTCGTGGCCGTCCGCGGGAGGCGGCGCCGCGCCGTGGCCGACCGGCGAGCCGCGACGAACGTCTAGGCCGTGTCTCTCAACCCGGCGCCGCCGGGCCCCGGTGATCCACGTCGTTCCCGGCAAGGCGGCCGGGCCGCCCTCATACCGGGCGTATTCGGGTGGCCCGGCAACGCCGGCGGGGACGGCGTGGGCGCCGGGAGCGGTGGTGGCGGGTTGGGAGAC
>NZ_JBEZDN010000170.1:9614-14347 GCF_040648315.1 Pseudonocardia sp. NPDC049154 | reverse complement strand
CTTCGACGGGCAGGAGTACACCGGCCACCCCGGCGACACCCTGGCGTCGGCGCTGCTGGCGAACGGGGTCCGCCGCATCGCGACCAGCGTGAAGCTCGGCCGGCCGCGCGGCGTCACCGCCGCGTGGAGCGAGGACCCGACCGGGCTCGTCCAGATCGAGGAGCCCTTCCCCGAGCCCATGCTGCTGGCCACCACGATCGAGCTGGTCGACGGCCTGGTCGCCCGCGGGGTGAGCGGCCGCGGCCGGCTCGCCGAGGTCCCCGACACCGCCCGCTACGACCGCCGGCACACGCACTGCGAGACGCTCGTGATCGGCGCGGGCCCCGCCGGCCTGCTCGCCGCCCGGACCGCCGCGCGCCGGGGCGACCGCGTCGTCCTCGTCGACGACCGGCCCGCCGCCGGTGGGGCGCTGCTCGGCACCGAGCGGATCTGCGGGCGGAGCGCCTACGAGTTCGTCGCCGACACGATGGCCGAGCTGCGGGCGAACCCGGAGGTCCGGGTCCTGCCGCGCACCACGGCGTTCGGCCAGTACGACGACGGCTTCGTCCTCGCCCTGGAGCGTCGCACCGACCACCTGGCCGACCCTCCGCGGAACGTCTCGCGCCAGCGGGTCTGGCGCATCCGGGCCGCCCACGTCGTCGTCGCGACCGGGGCGCACGAGCGGCCGATCGTCGTGGAGGACAACGACCGCCCCGGGATCATGCTGGCCGCCTCTGCCCGCGACCTCCTGCACCGGTACGGCGTGCTGGTCGGCCGGGAGATCGTCGTCTTCACGACCGACGACGCCGCCTACGGGGCCGCCGCCGACCTCGAGGCCGCCGGCGCTCGCGTGACCGTCGTCGACCCCCGCCCCGTGAGTGGCGATAGTCGTGATAGCGACCATCCGCACTCACGAGTGGTGGGGACGCGGGCCGACGCCTCCGGGCAGGTGTGCGCAGCACTGCTCGACACGGGCGAGGAACTCCCCTGCGACACCCTCCTGCTCTCCGGCGGCTGGAACCCCACCGCCCACCTGTTCTCGCACGTCCGCGGCGCGCTGCGGTACGACGCCGAGCTGGGCGCGTTCCGGCCCGGCGAGCCGCTCGACGGCGTCACCGTCGTCGGCGCGGCGAACGGGACCTTCGACCTCGCCGGCTGCCTGGCGGAGGGCAAGGGCGAGACCCCGGCGCCGACGGTCGGCTCCGCACGCTCCGCCTCCGCACCGCGGCCGCGCACCGGGATGGTCCTGTGGCGCACCGAGGGCGACCGGACGAGGCAGTTCGTCGACCTGCAGCGCGACTCGACGGTCGCGGACATCGCGCGGGCCGTCGGCGCGGGTATCCGCTCGGTCGAGCACGTCAAGCGCTACACGACGATCGGCACCGCGCACGACCAGGGCAAGACCTCCGGCGTGATCGCCTCCGGGATCACCGCCGAGCTGCTCGGCGTGCCGGTGGAGTCCCTGGGCACCACCACCTTCCGCCCGCCGTACACGCCGGTGGCCTTCGCGGCGCTGGCCGGGCGCGACCGCGGCCGGCTGTTCGACCCCGAGCGCACGACCGCGCTGCACGGCTGGCACGTGGCGGCCGGCGCGGTGTTCGAGGACGTCGGCCAGTGGAAGCGGCCGCGGTACTACCCGCAGCCGGGCGAGGACATGGAGGCCGCGGTGCTGCGCGAGTGCGCGGCGGCCCGCACCGGCGTCGGCATCCTCGACGGGTCCACCCTCGGCAAGATCGACGTCCAGGGGCCCGACGCCGGCATCTTCCTGGACCGGATCTACACGAACATGATGTCGAGCCTGAAGCCCGGCCGGGTCCGCTACGGCGTGATGTGCGGCCTCGACGGCATGGTGATCGACGACGGCACCGTGCTCCGCATCGCGGACGACCGGTTCCTCGTCATGACCACCACGGGCGGGGCGGCGCCGATTCTCGACCACCTCGAGGAGTGGCTGCAGACCGAGTGGCCGGAGCTGCGGGTCTCGCTGACCTCCGTGACCGAGCAGTGGGCGACCTTCCCGGTCGTCGGGCCGCGGTCCCGGGACGTGGTCGGCGCCCTGGCCCCGCACGTCGACGTCTCGAACGCGGCCTTCCCGTTCATGAGCTGGCTCGACACCGTGCTCGACGACGGGGCCGACGGCGTCCCGGTTCGCTTGGCGCGCATCAGCTTCTCCGGCGAGCTGGCCTGGGAGGTGAGCGTCGACGGCTGGCACGCGGCGGCCGTCTGGCGGCGCCTGCTGGACCTCGGCGCGCCGTACGGGATCACCCCGTACGGCACCGAGACGATGCACGTCCTGCGCGCCGAGAAGGGCTACCCGATCATCGGGCAGGACACGGACGGCACAGTGACGCCGCAGGACCTCGGCATGGACTGGGTCGTGTCGAAGAAGAAGCCGGACTTCGTGGGCAAGCGGTCCTTCGCCCGCCCGGCCAACGCCGACCCGCTGCGCAAGCAGCTCGTGGGCCTGTTGCCGGTCGATCCCGACCTGAAGCTGCCGGAGGGCTCGCAGATCGTCGAGCTGACCGACGCGCTACCGCCGCCCCCGGTGCCCATGCTCGGACACGTCACGTCGAGCTACCGCAGTGCCGCGCTCGGCCGGACCTTCGCGCTCGCCCTGGTCAAGGGCGGGCACGGGCGGATCGGCGAGCGCCTGACCGTGCCGGTCGACGGGGCGCTGGTGCCCGTCGAGGTGACCGGTTCCGTGCTGTTCGACCCCGAGGGGTCCCGTCGGGATGGTGAGCCGAGTGTCCACTGAGACGACCCTGCGCCCGGTGGGGGCGCTCGACGGCTGGGCCGGCCGGTTCGCCGAGCTGCCGGACTCGGTGGCCCTGCTGGCCGAGCCGTTCCACTCGATGGTCGACGTCCGCACCGCGGACCCCGCCGTGCTGAAGGAGCTGGTCGGTGGCGGCCCGCTGCCCGGGCCGAACGCGTGGAGCGGCGGCGAGCGCGTCACCGCGATCTGGCTCGGACCCGACGAATGGCTGCTGACCAGCCCCTTCCTCGCACCGGCCGAGCTGGAGGCGGCGGTCCGGACCGCGGGGGCGACCGGGGTCGACGTCTCCGCCCAGCGCACCACGATCCGGCTCCGCGGCGCCCACGCCCGGGACGTCCTGGAGACGGGCTGCGCGGTCGACCTGCACCCGCGCGCCTTCGGCACCGGGTCGGCGGCCGTCACCCTGCTGGGCCAGGCCGGCGTCGTCCTCCTCGGCCTCGGGCCGTCCGACTACCGCCTCGTCGTGCGGTCCTCCTTCGCGACCTACCTCGCGGAGTGGCTGCTCGACGCCGCGAGCGAATTTCGATGACGAGCTGGTGACGACAACCGTGACGGTTTCCGCGTTCGACCTGTTCAGCGTCGGTATCGGCCCCTCGAGCTCGCACACGGTCGGCCCGATGCGGGCGGCGCTGCGGTTCGCCGGGCGGCTCGAGCGCGAGGGCCTGCTCCCCCGCGTCGCGCACGTGAAGGCGGAGCTGTTCGGCTCGCTCGGCGCCACCGGGAAGGGCCACGGCAGCGTCGGGGCGGTGGTGCGCGGGCTGGCCGGGGAGGCGCCCGAGACCGTCGACCCGCGCAGCCCCACCGTCGGCGACGTCTGGGGTACCGGGCGGCTGCGGCTGCTCGGCCGGCACGAGATCGGCTTCCGCGCCGAGGACGTCGAGCTGCATCGGCGGCGGACGCTGCCCTTCCACCCCAACGGGATGCGGTTCACCGCGCACGGCGGGACCGGCTCGGCGCTGCTGACCGCGGAGTACTTCTCCGTCGGCGGGGGCTTCGTGCTCGACGAGGCGCAGCAGGCGCTCCTGCCGCCCGAGCCCGAGGTCCCGTACCCGTTCGCGGCCGGTGCCGAGCTGCTCGCCCGCTGCCGCGAAACCGGGCTGCCGGTCAGCGGGATCGTGCTGGCCAACGAGTGCGCCCGGATGCGGCGCCTCCGCCCGGACGTCGACCCCGAGGCCGAGGTCCGGCGCGGCCTCCTCGCGCTCTGGGCGGTCATGCAGGAGTGCGTGGAGCGGGGCTCGACGACCGGCGGCGTCCTCCCGGGCGGGCTGAAGGTCCGGCGCCGCGCGGCCGCCATGCGCGAGGCGCTGGAGGCCGAGCCCACCGCGGAGTCCGGCGAGTGGGTCACCCTCTTCGCCCTGGCGGTGAACGAGGAGAACGCGGCCGGCGGCCGGATCGTCACGGCCCCGACCAACGGCGCGGCCGGGATCGTGCCCGCCGTCCTGCACTACTACCGCCGGTTCTGCAAGGCGTCCTCCGACGACGGCGTGGTCCGGTTCCTGCTCACGGCCGCCGCCGTCGGGTCGCTGTTCAAGGAGAACGCCTCCATCTCCGGCGCCGAGGTCGGCTGCCAGGGCGAGGTCGGCTCGGCCTGCTCGATGGCCGCCGCGGGCCTCGCCGAGGTCATGGGCGGCACCCCGGAGCAGGTGGAGAACGCCGCGGAGATCGGCATCGAGCACAACCTGGGTCTGACCTGCGACCCGATCGGCGGGCTCGTCCAGATCCCGTGCATCGAGCGCAACGCCGTGGCCTCGATGAAGGCGATCACCGCGGCCCGGATGGCCGTGCGCGGCGACGGGCAGCACCACGTGAGCCTGGACAAGGCGATCCGGACCATGCGGATCACCGGCGCGGACATGAAGACCAAGTACAAGGAGACGAGCCGGGGCGGCCTGGCCCTCACCGTCGTCGAGTGCTGAGCCGGCCCGTCGTGAGTGGGCCTGGGGGGGTGGCCGCGCCAACGGGCCGCACGGCCGCCGCTTGG
>NZ_JBEZDN010000170.1:0-9604 GCF_040648315.1 Pseudonocardia sp. NPDC049154 | reverse complement strand
GGCCGCCCCGCCCCCCCCCGCCGTCGCGTGCTGCCCCGGCCGGGGGTGCGGCCCGTTGGCGCAGCCCCCACCATCCGCAACTCACGGCCAGCAGTTGCGGCGCGCCGGTCCACGACGGACCGTGCTGCCATGCGTGATCCGGAGCCGCGCCCGTCGCGCCGCTTGCTCTGGTGGATCCTCGGACCACCGGTCCTGTTTCTGCGTGGCGGCCGTGCCCGCGAACCGGGTCGAGCCGTGGGTGCTCGGGATGCCGTGCTCAACCTCCTGGTCACGGCGGCGGTGCCGCTCGCCCGCCCCGGATCGGCGCCCGACGACCGGCCGGCCGCACCCGAGCCCGTCCCCGCCCGCTCCGGCACCGAGGAGGACCGTTGACCCGCAGCACCACCCGGCTCGCCGACCTGACCGCCCGCGAGCTGCTCGCGGGCTACCGCGCCGGCACCCTCTCCCCCGTCGACCTCGTCGACGACGTCCTGGCCCGGATCGAGGCGGACGAGCCCCGGCTGCACGCCACCTACGCCCTGGATCCCGCCGGGGCGCGGGCCGCCGCCGCGGAGTCGGCGCGGCGCTGGCGGGCCGGTGAGCCGCGCCCGCTCGACGGCGTGCCGATCACGCTCAAGGACAACATCGCGACGCGCGGGGTGCCCACCCCGGTCGGCACGGCCGCGACGGAGCTGGTGCCCGCCGAGCGGGACGCCCCGGCGGCGGCCCGGGTCCGCGAGGCCGGGGCGGTGATCCTGGGCAAGACGACCATGCCGGACCTGGGCATGCTCGGGTCGTCGCAGTCGAGCTTCCATCCCGTGACCCGCAACCCGTGGGACCCCACCCGCACGCCCGGCGGGTCGAGCTCGGGTGCCGCCGCGGCCGCGGCGGCCGGCTACGGACCGCTCCACCTCGGCACGGACATCGGCGGATCGGTGCGCCAGCCCGCCGGGTGGAACGGCATCGCCGGGCTGAAGCCGACCTTCGGCCGGGTGCCGGTGGTGCCGCCGTACGCGGGCCGGGTGATCGGGCCGATGTGCCGCACGGCCTCCGACGTCGCGCTGCTCATGTCGGTCGTCGCCGTGCCGGACGAGCGGGACCACACCGCGCTGCCCGGCGGCGACATCGCCTGGCCGGCGGCACCGGGCCCGGTGCGGGGCCGGCGGATCGGGCTGCTCCCGGACGTCGGCGTCGGGCTGGCGACCGACCGCGCGGTCCGTGAGGCCGTCGAGGAGGCGGCGCGGGCGCTCGAGGCCGCCGGCGCGGTCGTGGAACCGGTGGCGCCCTTCCTGACCCGCGACATGCTCGACGGCATGGACCGCTTCTGGCGGGCCCGCGCCTGGTCGGACCTCGGTGCCCTGCCCGAGGAGCGCCGCGCCAAGGTCCTGCCGGCGGTCCTCGAATGGGCCGCCGCGGGCGCCGACCTGAGCGGGGCCGAGGTCTTCCACGGCTACAGCCAGATGGACGCGATGGCCGTCGCCGCCCACCGCGCCCTCGCCGACCTGGACTTCCTGCTGCTCCCGACCGCGCCGGTCCCGCCCTTCCCGGTCGAGTACGCCTCGGCCTTCGACGACCCGGCCCGGCCCTTCGAGCACATCGCAACGAGCCTGCCGTTCAACATGTCCGGCCAGCCCGCGATCTCCGTGAACTGCGGCTACACCGCGGGCGGGCTGCCGATCGGGCTGCAGATCGTGGGCCGGCGGTTCGACGACGCGGGCGTCCTGGCCCTCGCGATGGCGTACGAGGAGCTCCGCCCGCCCCAGCGCCCCTGGCCCACCCTGTGAGTGGCGATAGTCGCTATGGCGACTATCGCCACTCACAGGGTCAGTTCCTCTTGATCACCACCTTGAGCGCCTCGTTGGCAGCGGCGTCGGCGAACACCTCGTAGGCGCGGTCGATCTCGTCGAGGCCGAAGGTGTGCGTGCCCATCTTCTCGGCGAGGATCTTGCCGCTCGCGACCATCTTCAGGAGGGTCGGGATGGAAACGGTGTCGACCAGGCCCATCGTGAGCGTGACGTTGTGGATCCACAGCTGCTCGAGGGGCAGCTCGACCGGCACGCCGTGCACGCCGATGTTGGCGATGTGCCCGCCGGGGCGCACCAGTGCGGCCGCGGTCCGCAGCGTCTCCGGGTAGCCGACGGCCTCGATCGAGACGTCGACGCCGAGGCCGTCCGTCAGCGCCTTGACCGCGTCGACGACGTCCGGACCGGCCTCGACGGTGTCCGTCGCCCCGAACTCGACGGCCTTGCCCAGCCGGAACTTGTTGGTGTCGACGGCGATGACCCGTGACGCGCCCCAGAGACCGGTGGTCAGGATGGCGGCGAGCCCCACCGCACCGGCGCCCACCACCGCGACCGTGTCCCCGGGCCGGACCTGCCCGGCCAGCACGCCGACCTCGTACCCGGTGGGCAGCGAGTCGGCGAGGAAGATCGCCTGCTCGTCCGTGACGTCGTTCGGCACGGCGTAGAGCGACGTGTCGGCGTAGGGCACGCGGACCGACTCGGCCTGGGTGCCGTCGACCAGGTGCCCGAAGATCCACCCGATGCCGCCGACGGTCTGGCAGTGCGACGGCATGCCGCGCTGGCAGTACTCGCACCGGCCGCAGCGGGTGATCGCCGGGACCAGCACGCGGTCGCCCTCCCGGAACCCGGTCACGGCCGAGCCCACCTCGGTGACCGTGCCGACGGCCTCGTGGCCGAGGATGCGGCCGTCGGTCACCGCCGGGACGTCACCCTTGAGGATGTGCAGGTCCGTTCCGCAGATCGTGGTGGTGTCCACTCTGACCACGACGTCCGTCGGCTCCTGGACCGCCGCGTCGGGGACCTCCTCCCACGCCTTGGATCCCGGTCCGTGGTAGACGAGCGCCTTCATCCGTGCCCTCCCTCGGTCGTACCGCCGCAGGAGGACGTTAGTGGCGCCGGTCACATGCAGGTGTCTCAGTCTGCGACCGGGCCGCCGATCCGGGTCGATCGGTGCAGCGGCCGGCCTCAGCCGACCACGCCCCGGTCGTGCAGGGCGCCGATCTCCGCGGTGCCCAGGCCCAGGACCTCGGCCAGCACCTCGTCGGTGTCGCGGCCCAGCTCCGGGGCCTCCCCCGCCGGACCGTGCTCCCCGCCCCACCGCAGCGGCGAGCGCGCCGTGATCGACGCCGTCCCGTCCGGCAGGGTCAGGTCGGCCAGCACCGGGTGCCGCCCCTGCCGGTGCGCACCCACCACCTCGGTCATCCCGCGGTAGCGGCCCCACAGCACCCGGGCGGCGTCGAGCTCGTCGGACACGGTCTTGAGGTCGCGCGCGGCGAACCAGGGCCGCAGGACCGCGGCGATGGTCTCGCGCAGCCGGTAGCGCTCCGACTCCTTGGTCAGGTCGGCGTCGAGGGCCTGCTCCAGCGCCGCGAACACCTCCTCGGTGCCGGTCACCTTCCGCAGCGCCGCCCACTGCCCCTCGGTCAGCGCCACCACCATCACCCGCGCCCCGTCCGAGCAGGCGAAGTCGACGCCGAAGGAGCCGTAGACGTGGTTGCCGTGCCGCGGCCGCTCCCGGCCCCGCTCCGCGGCCTCCGACAGCCAGCCGAGGTTCGCCACGCCGGCCAGCGCGACGTCCGCCAGCGCCAGCTCGACGTAGGTGCCGCGGCCGGACCGCGAGCGGTCGTACAGCGCGGCGAGCACGCCCGTCGACACGCTCAGCCCGGTGACCAGGTCCCACGCCGGGAGCACGTGGTTGACCGGCGCGCCACCCTCCTCCGAGCCGGTGATCTCCGGGATCCCGACCTCGGCGTTGACCGTGTAGTCCACCGCCGGGCGGCCGTCCGGGTAGCCCTGCACCCGCAGGTGGATCAGGTCCGGGCGCCGGGCGACCAGCACGTCGTTGGCCATCCAGCGGCGCCCGACGACGTTGTCCACCAGCACCCCGCGGTCCGTCCCCGGCGCGGTGATCAGCGCAGTCACCAGCTCGCGGCCCTCCTCGGAGCGCATGTCCACGGTGACCGAGCGCTTGCCCTTGTTCAGCGAGGCCCAGTAGTACGACTCCGCGCCGGCCGGGCCGGTCCCGTTGCCGACGACCGGCCAGCGCCGGTGGTCGGTGTTGCCGCCGATCGGGTCGATCCGGATCACGCTCGCGCCCAGCTGCGCCAACGTCATCCCACCCGTCGGGCCGGCCACGAAGCTGGCGCACTCCACGACCTGCAGGCCCTCCAGCGGACGGTTCATCTCGTTCCTCCCCGACTCGCGCTCGCCCCGAGATCCTGCCTGTCGTGGACTCCGGGCGCAGGACCCCCCTAGGGTACGAACGATCGTTCGTACCCTCATCGTGGAGGTCAGCCGTGCCGGTCCCCGACGCCCTCGAAGCCCGCCTGCGCCGCCTGGAGGACGCGCACGAGATCGCCCAGCTGCGCGCCCGCTACTGCCAGTACCTCGACGACGGCCGCTGGCCCGAGCTGGCCGCCCTCTTCACCCCCGACGGCGTGTTCACCGGCCTCGCCACCGCGCGCGGCACCGCCGAGCTCGAGTCCTTCTTCGGCGCCCTGCAGGAGGGCCCGCTGACGGCGTGGTGGCACTACAGCGCCAACGAGACCGTGGAGATCGACGGCGACACGGCCACCGGCGAGACCTGGCTCTGGCAGCCGTGCGTGGTCGACGGCGAGGCGCAGATCGCCGCCGGCCGCTACCGGGACCGGATCACCCGCGGCGCCGACGGGGCCTGGCGGTTCGCGGAGCGGGTGGTCACGTTCTTCTACTGGACCCCGCTCGCCGGGGGCTGGGACCGGGGGAAGGTCGGTTTCCCTCCCGCGGAGGCGGCGCTGGACCGGGGGTGAGTCCCGGCAGCAGCCCGCGTCCGGACGCGCGCACGAACCCCGGATCGGCGGTCCCCGGGCCTTGCGATCGACCTTACGATCGTTAGTCCGGTCATGTGACGCCGTCGTCACGTCGGCGGCGCCGTGTCGGGTCAACGGAGACCACCCGGACGAGGAGAACCATGTCCCACGCGCACACGGACCAGGTCCCGGAGGAGTTCGACGCCGTCGTCATCGGCGCCGGATTCTCGGGGCTCTACATGCTGCACCGGCTCCGCGACACCCTCGGCCTCTCGGCCCGGGTGTTCGAGGCCGCCGACGACGTCGGCGGAACCTGGTACTGGAACCGGTACCCGGGCGCCCGGTGCGACTCGGAGAGCTACTTCTACAGCTTCTCCGACCGGCTCTCGGAGGACCTGCTGCAGGAGTGGACCTGGAGCGAGCGCTTCGCGGCACAGCCGGAGATCCTGAGCTACCTGCGCCACGTCGCAGACCGGTACGACCTGCGCAAGGACATCCGGTTCGGCACCCGGGTCGTCGCCGCGGAGTACGACGACGCGACCGGGCGCTGGACGGTCCGCACCGACGACGGCGCGCAGGTCGCGGCGACCTTCCTGATCACCGCGGTCGGGTGCCTGTCGACGACGAACCTGCCCGAGTTCCCGGGCCGGGACAGCTTCCGCGGCGAGTCGTACCACACCGGCGTGTGGCCCCACGAGGGCGTCGACTTCACCGGCAAGCGGGTCGCGGTGATCGGCACCGGGGCCACGGCGGTGCAGGCCGTCCCCGAGATCGCCGAGCAGGCGGCACACGTCTACGTGCTGCAACGCACCGCGAACTACGACATCGCGGGCGGCAACCGGCCGATGGACGCCGAGGACGGCCGGAAGATCAAGGCGGAGTACCGCGACATCTGGAAGGCGACGCGCGAGACGGCGTTCGGCTTCCCCTACGACGTCGCGCAGCGCACCGCGCTGTCGGTCTCGGACGAGGAACGGCAGCGGATCTTCGCGGAGGCCTGGGAACGCGGCGGGTTCCGGCTCGGCACGACCTTCAACGACCTGCTGCTCGACGAGCAGGCGAACGAGACCGCCGCGGAGTTCCTGCGGGCCCGGATCCGCGAGCGTGTGCAGGACCCGGAGATCGCCGAACTGCTCTCGCCCCGCGACCACCCGTTCTTCACCAAGCGCCCGCCGCTGGAGAACGGGTACTACGAGACGTTCAACCGCGAGAACGTCACGCTGGTGAACGTCCGGAAGGCGCCGATCCAGGAGATCACGCCGGCCGGGGTCCGGACCGCGGAGGCCGAGTACGAGGTCGACGTCATCGTCTACGCCACCGGCTTCGACGCGATGACCGGAACCCTCTTCAAGCTCGGGATCCGGGGACGGGACGGGGTCGCGCTCGAGGAGAAGTGGGCCGACGGGCCCCACACCTACCTCGGCCTCGCCACCCACGGGTTCCCGAACCTGTTCATGATCACCGGCCCGCAGAGCCCGTCGGTGCTCAGCAACATGCCGGTGTCCATCGAGCAGCACGTGGACTGGATCACCGACTGCCTCCGCCGGCTGGAGGAGCAGGGGTACGACACCATCGAGGCCCTGCCCGCGGCGGAGGACGACTGGGTCTCCCACCACGACGAGGTCACCGCGACGACGTTGCTGCCGCGGGCGAACTCCTGGTGGGTGGGCGCGAACATCCCGGGCAAGCCGCGGCGCCTGTACCCGTACGCGGGCGGGGTCGGGGTGTACCGGTTGCTGTGCGACGAGGTCGCCGCCCGTAACTACGACGGGTTCGCGCGCGGCAAGAGCGGGGCGGCCACGAACGGCAGGTTCAGCGGGGTCGCGCGGGCCCGGTTCACCGAGCTGGCCGAGGAGGCGGCAGCCGCCGCGTCCTAGAGGAGGCCGTACGACGCCGTCGCGCCTCGCCGTCGCCGGACTAGAACAGCAGCACGAGCCGCCCCCGGGTCCCGCCCTTCTCCAGGCGGGCGTGGGCCTCGGGGGCGCGCTCGGCCGGGTAGGTCTCAGCGACCCGCAGCGTGACGGCGCCGGACTCGGCGAGCACGCGGAGGGCGTCGAGCCGCTCGCGGTCCTCGGCGATGTCCCGCACCCACACCGGGTGCCAGGTGATGCTGCGCTCCTCCGGCCCGCGGTACCCGCGGACGGTGGCGATCCGGCCGCCGTCCCGGACCGCGGGCAGCAGCAGGTCGCCCTGCACCGAGCCGTCGGCCAGCGCGTCGACGCCCTCGGGAACCGGCTCGCGGATCCGCTCGGCCACCGCGTCACCCCGCGGGACCACGACGTCGGCGCCGAGCTTGCGGACCAGCTCGACGTCGGCGTCGGAGGCGTCGGCAACCACCCGCAGCCCGGCCGCCTTCGCCAGCTGCACCACGTTCCCGCCGTAGGCCCCGGCCGCGCCGGTGACGGCGAGGGTGGCCCCGGGCTCGGGGTCGAGCAGGTCGAGGGTCCGGCGCGCGGTCATCCCGTTCATCGGCAGCGTGGCCGCGTGCGCGTGGTCGGCCCCGGCGGGCGCGCGCACGACCGAGCCGACCGGGACCACGACGTACTCCGCGTAGGCACCGTGCGCGCCGTCGGGCACCACGACGGCCATGACGGCATCACCGAGGGAGAGCCCGCCCTCCGCGCCCTCGCCGATCTCGTCGACGACGCCGGCGGCGTCCATCCCGGGCACGTACGGCGGCGGGTCCTTGCGCTGCCGCTCGGCCCGCGACCCGTCCCGGACGTAGGTGTCGGTGGGGTTGACCGCCGCCGCACGGACCCGGATCCGGATCTGGCCGGGCCCGGCGTGCGGCTCCGGCAGCTCGACGACCTCGAGGGCCTCCGGCCCGCCGTACTGGTTCACCCCGATCGCGCGCATGCCCCGAGACTCCCATCCGCGCGTCGCGACGGCGCGCCCGGGACCCCGAACGGGTGCCGGGTCTCAGCCGGCGTTCCGCAGCACCTCGACACCGACGGGCGCGTCGCCGCGCAGGGTCACGCGGTGCATGACGCGGCGGGCGTCGCCGTAGTCCCGGTTGGCGTAGTGGGCGGTGGCGCGGTTGTCCCACATGGCCACGTCGCCCTCGGCCCAGCGGTGCCGGACGACGTGCTCGGGCTTGGTGAGGTGCGCGAAGAACAGGTCGAGCAGGGACCGGCTCTCGGCGTCGGACACGCCGTCGATCCGCACCGTGAAGCCGGGGTTCACGAACAGCGACTTCCGCCCGGTCTCCGGGTGCACACGCACGACGGGGTGCACCACCGGGTCGAGGCTGGTGACCGTCTCGCCGTCCCACTCGCTGCCCCGGCCCTGCCGCCGCTGGGCGAGGTAGTAGCCGAAGTCCTTGGTGCCGTCGTGCACGGCGTCGAGCTGCTCGGCGAGCCGCTGCACGGGCGGGGCCAGCGACTCGAACGCCAGCTCCAGGTCCGCCCAGTTGGTGTCGCCGCCCGCCGGCGGCAGCGTGACCGCGCGCAGGATCGAGCCCAGGGGCGGGCGCTTCATGAAGGTGACATCGGTGTGCCAGACGTCGGCGTACCCGTCGTCGGCCGAGTCGAGCGCGTAGATCTCGGTGTGGTCGTCGTCGATGCCCGGCACCACGGGGTGCGACGCCGTGAGCTCGCCGATCCGGTTGCCGAGCCGGACCTGGCCGGTCGGGTCGAGGTCGTGCTGCCCGCGGAAGAACAGCACCTTGCGGGCGGTGAGCTCGGCCCGGATCGCGGCGACCTGCTCGTCGGAGGCGGTGGCGAGGTCGACGTCGTGCACGATCGCGCCGAAGCGCGGGCCGAGCGGCTCGAGGTTCAGGGTCGCGGCGGCGGAGGCGGGCACGGCGGACAGGGACACGGCGGACAGGGACGCAGGGGACATGAGAAGGCTCCGGGAACGTCAGCGCGGCGCGCGCACGCCGCGACCGGGGAGGTCGGGAGGGTGACGACGTCGTCGACGGGCTGGGGCGTCCGCCGCACCGATCGCGGCGGGCGGACGTTCGGTGAGGGCGGCCGGGGGCCGCGGCACTCAACCGAACCAGCAGCGCGTCGCCGACCCCGTCCAGAAGAGGTCGACGTCCACCGGACAGAGGTCCACGTTCGTCCGACACAGGTCGACGTAGAGCCGAGCCACGAGTCGGAGGTCCGGGGTCACGATCGGATACTCGCGTCACACGGCCGGGTGCGCAAGGCGATCGGGCGAGTGTCCGCCGTCACCTCCGGCCCTCGACTACCCAGCGTCAACTCGTCGGTACGGTCCGTGCATGGAGCTGGGCTACCTCACGCACGTCGGGGGCCTGGGCTCCCCGCGCGACGCCTACCGCGACACCGTCGAGCTGGCCGTCGCGGCCGAGGCCGCCGGGTTCACCTCCTTCTGGGTCGCTCAGCACCACGCCGACGAGGCCCAGGGCTACCTGCCGTCCCCGTTCGTCCTGCTCGCCGCGGTCGCGCAGGCCACGAGTCGGATCCGGCTCGGCACCGGCGTGATCGCGGCGGCGCTGGAGGACCCGCTCCGGGTGGCCGAGGACGCCGCGGTGCTCGACGCGCTGTCCGGCGAGCGGCTGGAGCTGGGCGTCGGCGCGGGCTCGGACCCGGCGGCGTCGGCCCTGTTCGGCCGGGACCACGAGCGGCGGCACGCCGACTGCGCCGCGGCCGTCGACGAGCTGCGGGAGATCCTCGGCGGGGTCACGCTCGTGCCCGACGCGCCCGGCCTGCTCGACCGGATGTGGTGGGCCACGGGCTCGCGCCGCGGGGTCGACGCGGCCGCCGCGCGCGGGATCGGCGTGATCAGCGGCCGGCCGCAGGGCGCGGCCCCGGACCTCGAGCGCTACTGGGCGCGGGCGGTCGCCGAGCCGCG
>NZ_JBEZDN010000169.1:904-14583 GCF_040648315.1 Pseudonocardia sp. NPDC049154 | reverse complement strand
ATATTGGTTATTTTGTACCTATTTCTACGCACGGCGGCGGCGGTGTCGGCCGCGGAGAACCGCACGCCGGTGCCGGGCGCGGTGACCAGGCGCGGGGCGTCGGAGACCGGGAGCACCGCCGCGAAGCCGACGCCGAAGCGCCCGGCCGCGCCGGGGTCGTCGCGTTTGGCGGAGGCGCGCAGCGAGGCCAGCGCGGCCACGCCGTCCGCGTCGAGCGGGGCGCCGGTGTTCGCGACGCGCAGTTCCCCGGCGACCGCGGTGAGGGACAGCCGGCCGGGCACGCCCGCGGCGCGCGCGGCGTCGGCGGCGTTCTGGGCGAGCTCGACGAACCAGGTCTCGGCGTAGCCGCCGAGGACGAGGTCCTCCTCCGCGTTGGCGTCCTCGCGGAACCGGGTGGGCGAGTCGGACCAGGTGGCGAGCAGTGCGGCGCGGAGCGCAGCCGTGCCGAACGGATCCGTGCCCACGAGATCCGCCGGGGCCTCGGTCAGGAGGTCACGCCCTCGGCGGCCCCGGGGGACGCGGCCTCGGCACCGGCGGGCTCCGCGGTGTCGGCGGTGGCTGACTCGGCGGTGGCTGCCTCGGCGGTGGCTGGCTCAGCGGCGGTCTCGTCCGTGCCGACCTCGGCGGCGACCTCGCCACCGGCGGTCTCGGCGGTGGCGACCTCGGCAGCGACCTCGCCCGTGGCGGTCTCGGGGGCGGTCTCACCAGCGGCCTCGGCGGTCTCGTCCGGCGCCGCGACCTCCTCCACCGCCTCGTCCGTGTCGGTCACGGCGGCGGTGGCGGCGGGTGCCTCGGCGGCGTCGGCGACCGCGGCGGGCGCGTCCTCGGCCGCAGGCGAGACGGACTCCTGCGGCGCCTCCGCCGCCACGACCACCCCGGCGTCGGCGGCCTCGGCGGTCGCGGCCTCCGTGGCGGGCGCGTCGGCCGGTGCGTCGGCCGGTGCGTCGGCGGCCGGCTCGGACTCCACCTCGGTCGGCGCCGCGGTACCGGTGGGGACCCGTTCCAGGTCCACCCCGTCGTCGTAGACCAGCGCGGCGACGTGGACCGGCGAGCCCTGCTCCACCTTCAGCTCCGAGTGCGCGCCGCACCCGAACTCCACGGACACGACCGAGCCGTCCGCCGGTGAGTACTCGTTGGCGCACGCCCCGAACCCGGCGCGCAGCGACCCGGCGAGCGGGGTGAAGAACCCGCAGGTCGCGCACACCTCGGTGACCGCGCGGGCCATGTCGGAGCCCGGGCCGCGGACGTCCCGCCAGCGCTCGGCGGCCTCGAGCCGGCCCTCGCGGCTGAGCACGCGGGTGCGGCCGAGCCCGATCTCGACGGCGACCTCCTCGACGGCCGGGTCGTCCGACTGCACGTAGGCAGGGACGAGCCGGGAGTCCTCCGGGTCGGTCGGCAGCAGGTCGCCGGGACCGAGGTCGCCGGGGCGGACCCGCTCCTGCCACGGCACCCAGGCCGGCGCGACCATCGCCTCGTCGCCCGGCAGCAGCACGACCTCGCTGACGGTCACCGGCCCGTCGGCGAGGGCGGCGAGCGTGACCGACCAGTGCCAGCCGTGGTACCCGGCGAGGTCGGCGGCGAAGTGGTGGCTCACCGAGACCTCGTCCTCGACCACGTACCCGAGGTACTCGCCGACGGCGGCCGCACCGGCGTGCTCGCCGATGTCCGCGGAGGCCTCCTCGACGGCGGCGGTGCGGGCGCGTTCGACGGCCCCGGCCAGCGGGCCGGGCACGGCGGGGGCGTCCGCGGGGCTGGTCTCGGGGTCGATCCCGGTGATCGCGCTCATCCGGTCGATTGTGCCACCCGGGCCGGGCGCGTCGGAGCGCCGTCCCTGCACCGTGCGGCAGGATCCCGGGCGATGCGACGGGTGCTGCTGGGACTGGTCGCGGCGGTCACCGCCGTGACGGCGGGCGTGGCCGCCTGCGCCGCCGCGACCCCGTCCGGGGCGCTCGGCTCCGCCGCGGCCGTCCGCCCGGTCGTGCTCGCCGAGGAACCGCACGACCCGACCGCCTTCACCCAGGGCCTGGAGCTCTCCCCCGACGACCCCGACACGCTCTACGAGGGCACCGGCCTGGCCGGGCACTCCCAGCTCCGCGAGCTCGATGCCGCCACCGGCGCCGTGCGCCGGGCCGTCCCGCTGCCCGGCAGCCTGTTCGGCGAGGGGATCACCGTCGTCGGGCCGTCGATCTGGCAGCTGACCTGGCAGGACGGCGTGGCGCTGGAGTGGGACCGGGCCACCTTCACCCTGCGCCGGCAGGTCCCGGTCGCGGGCGAGGGCTGGGGCCTCTGCGCCGAACCCGGCCGGCTCGTCCGCTCCGACGGCACCGACCGGCTGCGCTTCCACGACCCCGCGACGTTCGCCGAGACCGGTTCGGTCGCGGTCACGCTCGACGGCGCCCCCGTGCCGGAGCTCAACGAGCTGGAGTGCGTCGGCGGCGCGGTGTGGGCGAACGTGTGGCGCACCGACCGGATCGTCCGCATCGACCCGGCGACGGGTGCCGTGACCGCCGTGGTCGACGCGTCCGGGCTGCTCGACCCGGCCCGCCGGGCGGACACGGACGTGCTCAACGGCATCGCCCACCTGAGCGGCGACGAGTACCTCCTCACGGGCAAGCTCTGGCCCGCCGCGTTCCGCGTCCGGCTACCCGGGTGACGTGACGCGATCACCGCGCCGGAGGGCCGCGCCGGCCCGGTCCGCCGGGCAGAATGAGGCCATGGCGCGCGATCACCGGACCGGTTGGTGGGGCGGGCGCGCGCGGCGCTGGGCCACCGCCGACGGCGCGCCCCACCAGCGCCCCGGTCCGGAGCCGGCGCCGGAGACGCCACGGCCGGAACCGCCGCCCTACGTCCCGACCGTCCGGCGCCGCTACCCGTGGCACGACGACCCGGACTACGACCCCACCGAGTACCGCCGCGAGCCCGAGGGGCCGAACCGGTTCGCGGAGTGGATCGAGCAGGCCCCGGCCGACGACCCCGCGCCCACGGCTAGACCCACTGCCGGGCCCACCGCCGGACCAGCCGCCGGACCCACTGCCGGACCCACTCCCGGGCCCACCGCCGCGCCGCCGCCCGACCCCGGCCCGGAACGGCCCGAGGAGCAGGCCCCGCCCCCGCCGCGGATGCCGAAGAAGCTCACGGTCACCCGGGTCGCCGCGCTGCGCAGCCGCGAGCTCACGGGCGCGGCGGTGAACACGTTCCGCCGCGCGGCCACGGCCGACGGGGCCGACCGCTCCGGCCTGACCTCGCTGACCTACGCCTCGATGATGGACTACGCGGTCGACGCCGCCGTGGCCGTCGCGCTGGCCAACACCCTCTTCTTCGCCGCGGCCACCGCCGAGAGCAAGACCAACGTCGCGCTGTACCTGCTGATCACCGTGGCGCCGTTCGCCGTGGTCGCGCCGGTGATCGGGCCGCTGCTCGACCGCCTGCAGCGCGGGCGGCGCGCCGCGCTGGCGGTGGCCATGCTCGGCCGCGCGGTGCTCGCCGTGGTCATGGCGCTGAACTACGACAACTGGATCCTCTACCCCGCCGCGCTCGGCGCGATGGTGCTCAGCAAGTCGTTCACCGTGCTCAAGGCCGCGGTCACGCCACGCGTGCTGCCCGAGGGCATCACCCTGGCCACCACGAACTCCCGGCTGACCACGTTCGGCCTGATCGCCGGGGCGGTCTTCGGCGGCGTCGCCAGCGGCGTCGCGTACCTGTTCGGCTCGCCCGGGGCGCTCTACTACACCGCCGCGCTCGGTGTGGTGGGCGCGCTGCTGTGCACCCGCATCCCGCGCTGGGTCGAGGTCACCGCGGGTGAGGTGCCGGCCCGGCTGCGCAGCACCCGCCGCCCGCGCCGCCGGCCCGTCGGACGCTCGGTCGTGGTCGCGCTGTGGGGCAACGGCGCCGCCCGCGTGGTGACCGGCTTCCTCACCCTCTTCGTGGCGTTCGTCGTCAAGGAGCAGGCGCAGGGCGACGCGGCGCAGCAGCTCTACCTGATCGGCATCATCGGCGCGGCGGCCGGCGCCGGGTCCTTCCTGGGCAACGGCGTGGGCTCGCGCATCCACTTCGGGCGGGCCGAGGCGATGGTCATCGGCTGCGTGTCGGCCGCCTGCGCCGCGGCCGCGGCGGCCGCCGTGCTGCCCGGCATCCTCACGGCCGCGATCGTCGGCCTGGTCGCCGCGACCGGGAGCGCGCTGGCGAAGGTCTGCCTCGACGCGGTGATCCAGCGCGACCTTCCCGAGGAGTCCCGGGCGTCGGCGTTCGGGCGCTCCGAGACCGTGCTGCAGCTGGCCTGGGTGTCCGGCGGCGCGCTCGGCGTGCTGCTCCCGCACAGCGGGTTCCGCCTGGGGTTCGCCGTGGTGGCCGCGGTGGTCGCCGTCGTCGGGGTCCAGACGGCGCTCGTGTGGCGGGGGAAGACGCTGGTCCCGGGCCTGGGCCTGAAGGAGCCGCTGCCCGAGCGCAGGCCCGCCCCGTCGGAGGCCGCGTCCGGCGCTCCGTAGGCTGGTGGGCGTGTCCCGGACCCGCCGGAGCCTGCTCGCCGCCCTCACGCTGACCACCGCCGTCGTGCTGGCCGGCTGCGGCAGCGACGAGAAACCGCAGGTCACCTGGGCCGCGGGCGAGGCCTCGCAGTCGATCGGGCCCGCGCAGTTCTGCGACCTCAAGATGAAGGACTGCAGCAACGACGAGGGCGCCCAGGCCCGGCTCGCGGTCCCGGCGGGCACCCCCGTCGAGGTGACCGTGCCGGAGGAGGTCTCCGAGGCGCCCTGGTCGGTCGTGTTCTCGTACACGGGCCCGGACGGGCAGCGCACGGACGGCCGCAGCCCCGTCTTCGCCCCGAACGCACAGACCAGCTACACCCTCACGCTGCCCGAGCCGGGCGACGTCCTCGGCACGGCCCAGGTGCAGCTGCTCGGCGCCGCGCCCGTCGCCAACCCGGACACCGGCGAGCTGGACTACCCCGCGCGCGCGACCTGGGTGCTCGTCGCCCAGCAGTGAGCCTCCGGGCTGCGGTGCGCCGAGTGCGTGTCCCGCCTCACCCGTCCGGCCCTCGTCGCTGACTCCGCTCGGTCCCGTTCCGCGCCGAACGGCGTATCCGCACGCGCCCGTACAGCCCCACTCTGCCCAGGAGTCGTAACAGAGCGCGCTTACCGCCCGATGGGGATTCAGAGGGCTTAACCGGTTGAAACTGCACATACCGGACAGCCGAGTCGAGCGACCCGGGGGGATTCGTGGCCGCGAGTACGCGTGCAGTGGTGGTGGGTGGAGCCGGCTTCATCGGCTCGTCGATCGTGGAGCGCCTGGCGTCGGGGGGCGCCGAGGTCCTCGTCGTCGACGACCTGAGCCGGGGGCGCCTGGAGAACCTCAAGGGCCCGGGCGCGAGCGCCGAGCTGGCCGAGATCGACATCCGGGACGCCGACGCGCTGCACCGGCGGATGACCGCCTTCGGGCCCGAGGTCGTGTTCCACCTCGCCGCCCAGATCGACGTGCGGGCCTCGATGGCCGACCCGGCCGAGGACGCCTGGCGCAACGTCGTCGGCTCGGTCAACGTCTTCTCCGCCGCCCACGCGGCCGGCGCCCGGCGGGTGGTCAACACCTCGACCGGCGGCGCGATCTACGGCCCCGACGCCCCGGTGCCGACGCCCGAGACCGCCCCGACCGAGCCGCTGTCCGCCTACGGGCTCAGCAAGCGCACGGTCGAGACCTACGCCGGCTGGTTCCGCCGGGCCAAGGGCCTCGACGTGGTGACGCTGCGGTACGGCAACGTCTACGGCGAGCGCCAGGACCCGAAGGGCGACGCCGGCGTGATCGCGATCTTCTGCGACGCCGTGCTCGCCGGCCGACGCTCGACGATCTTCGGCGACGGCTCGCAGACCCGCGACTTCGTCTACGTCGGCGACGTCGCCCGGGCCAACCTGGCCGCGGCCGAGGCCGAGGGCCCGCTGCAGCCGGTCTACAACGTCGGCACCGGGCGCGAGGTGAGCGTCCGCGAGCTGATCGCGGCCGTCACGCGCGCCGCGGACGCGGACCCCGCGCTCGCCGAGCCGATTCTCGCGCCGGCCCGGGCCGGCGAGGTCCGGCGCAGCTGCCTCGACGTCCGGGAGGCCCGGCGCGACCTGCGCCTGCCGGAGCCGACCGCCCTCGAGGAGGGCCTGCGCCGCACTCTCGACTGGATGCGGAGCCTGTAGCCGGTGTCCCACGCAGTGACGCGGCGGCCGTTCGGCCTCGCCGCCTCCGTCGTGCTGCTCGTGACCGCCCTGCTGCTCGCGGGCACGGGCCCGGCCTCCGCCCGGCCGGCGCGGGGCGGCGCCCGGATCGACCTGCAGGTCCTCGTCGTCAGCGACGGGTCGCGGGAGGTCGAGGCCTTCCACGACGCGCTCGACACCACCGGCGTGCCGGTGCAGGTCGTCGACCTGGCCGATCCCGCGCGCCCCCGGATCGACGCGGCCTTCCTGGCCGACCGGGGCGACGGCCGGCCGCGCGCCCGGTTCCAGGGCGTCGTGCTGCCCGGCCCGGCGCCGAAGGAGCTGTCCGCGGCCGAGCTCGCGGCGTTGCACGCCTTCGAGCGCCGCTTCGACGTCCGGCAGATCTCCGCGCTCGCGGCGGGCGGACCCGCCGCCGGCACCGACGAGCCGGCGTTCCGCGGCGCGCTCGACGGCCTGTCCGGCCGGATCGGCGCCGAGGCCCTCGGCGCCGAGTTCGGCTACGCCCGCGGCCCCGTCCCGTTCGAGGACCCGAGCCCGCACCCGGACAGCTGGGCCGAGGCGGCCCGGTCGCTCCCGGGCGTCCGGCCGCTGGTCACCGTCGACGCTTCCGGCGCTCCGCGCGGGCTCACCGTGGCCGGCGTCCGCAGCGACGGCGGCCGCGAGGAGCTGGTCCTGACCGTGGGCTACGGGGTGGACTCCTCGCAGTTCCAGGTGCTCGCGCCGGGCATGGTCCGGTGGCTGACCCGCGGCGTGCACCTGGGCCTCGAGCGGGCCTGGTTCGCGGTGCACATCGACGACGTCCTGCTGCCCAACGCCCGCTGGGTCCCCGAGGCGAACTGCACGGCCGGCTCGGACTGCCCGCCGGAGGTCGGCCCCCGGCCGCTCATCCGCATGACCGCCGACGACGTCGCGTTCGCCGTGGACTGGCAGCGCCGGCACGGCTTCCGCATGGACATGGCCTACAACGGCAGCGGCAGCGTCGCCGCCGCACCCGGTGCCGCGGACCCGCTGACCGACGCGCTCGTCGCCGCCAAGGGCGAGTTCGGCTGGATCAACCACACCTGGTCACACCTCTACCTCGGCTGCGTGCGGGACTTCTCGGTCACGCCGTGGGAGTGCGACGAGGTGCCGCTGCTGGGCTGGACCCGGCACGTCGGCGGGCGCACGATCGCCGACGAGATCCGCCTCAACATCGACTTCGCCCGGCGGCACGGCCTGCCGATCGACGAGGCCGAGCTCGTCACCGGCGAGCACGGCGGGCTCGCGAAACCGCCGCGCATGCCGGAGGACAACCCGAACCTCGCCGACGCCCTCGACGACACCGGCATCCTCACCCTGGCCTCCGACGCCTCGTCGGAGCCGGACCAGCGGATGGTCGGCGGCGCGAACACCGTGCCGCGGCACCCGATCAACCTGGACTTCAACACGGCCACCGAGGTCGAGACCGTCGACCAGTACAACTTCATCTCCACCTCCCTGGCCGACGGCGGCGACGGGACCTGCGAGGCCGACGGCAGCTGCATCACGCCGGCCGACCCCGTCACCGGGTTCCGGGACGTCGTGGTGCCGGCCGAGGCCGACCTCGCGCTGCGGCACGCCATGGCCAACGACCCGCGCCCGCACTACGTCCACCAGCCGCAGCTCACCGAGGACCGCACGATCTACCCGATCCTCGAGCGCGTCCTCGGCGGCTACCGCGCGCTGTTCACCGAGGACCGGCCACTGCTGGTCCCGACCATGACGGCGACCCGGGACGTGCTGAACGGCCGGGCGGCCTTCGCCCGCGCCGTCGGGGAGGGCCGCGTCGACGCCTTCGTGGTCGACGGCGTGGTCCACGTGACCACGGACGGCCACCTGGACGTGCCCCTGACCGCCCCGCCCGGCACCCGCGTCGAGGGCGCCGGGGAGTTCGGCGAGGCCTACGGCACCGTCCGCTCCGGCTGGTTCGCCGTGGACGGCCCCCGGACCCTCACCCTGCCCACCACGACCGAGGAACAGCGATGAAGGTCTCCCTCGTCACCGAAGGCACCTACCCGATCCAGTCCGGCGGCGTGAGCGGCTGGTGCGAGCAGCTGATCCGCGGCCTGCCGGAGGTCTCGTTCGAGGTCGTCGCGCTGTCCGGGTCCGGGCGCGAGCCCGCCGTCTTCACCGTGCCGGACAACGTGACGGCGGTGCAGCGGATCGGTCTGTGGGCGCCGCCGCCGCGCGCCCGGCGGGTGCCGCGGGCGGTCGAGTCGCGCTTCGCGATCGCCTACGAGGAGCTGCTCGAGGCGATGCTGGGCGACGGCCCGCACTCCGCCGTCGGCTTCGAGTCCGCCGTGCGCGCCCTGCACGCCCTCGCCGCGGACACGCCGCTGGTCCCGCTGCTGCGCGGGCAGCGCGCCGTCGACCTGTTCGTCGACGTCTGGGCCCGGCACCGGGACGGAGCCGGCGACGAGCCGCTCTCGGTCGGCGACGCCCTCGCCGTCACCGAGCTCATGGAGCACTTCCTGCGCCCGCTGGGCATGCCGGTCCTGGAGACCGATCTCGTGCACGCCACGGCCAACGGGCCCGGCGCGCTGATGGGGCTGCTCGCGAAGTGGACGCACGGCACCCCGGTGCTGCTCTCCGAGCACGGCGTCTACCTGCGGGAACGCATGCTGGCGATCCGCCGCAGCGGGGACTCCCGGGCCGCCCGGGCCGCGCAGATCCGGTTCTTCCTGCGGCTCACCGAGCTCTGCTACCGCCACGCCGACCTCGTGGCCCCGGTGTCCGGCTTCAACGGCCGCTGGGCCCGGCGGGGCGGCGCGGCGCCGGAGCGGGTCCGCACGATGCACAACGGCGTGGACCCGGCAGCCCTGCCGCTGCTCACCGAGGAGCCGGCCGAGCCCACGGTCGCGTTCGTCGGCCGGATCGACCCGCTCAAGGACATCGAGCTGCTCGTCACGGCGTTCGCACAGGTCCGGCGGGCGATCCCGGCGGCGCGGCTGCGGCTGTTCGGCGGCGTCCCGGCCGGCAACGAGGACTACGCCCGGCGCTGCGAGGCCCGCGTCGCCGAGCTCGGGCTCGCGGACGCGGTGACCTTCGAGGGCCCGGTCTCGCCGGTGACCGAGGCGTTCCGGCGCGGGCATATCGTGGTGCTGTCCAGCAAGTCCGAGGGGCTGCCGCTCACGATCATCGAGGCCGCCATGTCCGGGCGCGCGACGGTGGCGACGGACGTCGGCGGGATGTCCGAGGCGGTCGGCGAGGGCGGGCTCGTCGTCCCGGCCGGCGACGCGCCCGCCTTCGCCGCCGCGTGCATCCGGCTGCTGCGCGACCACGAGCTCCGCCACGAGCTCGCCGGCCGCGGCCGCCGGCGGGCACTGGAGCTGTTCACCCTGGAGCGGTTCGCGGAGAACTTCCGGTCGGTCTACGTCTCGCTCGCACAGCGCCGCCCGCTCCCGGCCCACACCGGTGCGCCGAGTGTGGAGCTGCCCGTGCCGGCGGGGGCCCTCGCGCCCGCGGTGTCGGTGCGACCGGCCGCGCGGCTCTCGGGGCGGCCCGCGCCTGTCGAGCCCGTGCCCGTGACGGCGGCCGCGCCCGTCGGGCGGGTCGAGCGCGGCGGCGGGCCGGTCGAGCCGGTCGAGGTGCCGACCGGCCGGATCGAGGCGGTCCCTGCCGCGACGTCGGCGGCGGCCCCCGCGTCGGCCACGGCGTCCGACGAGCCGATCGAGATCCCGACCTCCCGGATCGCCGCGGTCGCCGCGGCCGGGAGGGAGCCGGTGGAGGTGCCGACCTCGCGGATCACCGCGGTCGCGGCGGCCGGGGAGGAGGCCGTGGAGGTCTCGACCTGGCGGATCACCGCCGTGGCCGAGTCCCTCGACCCGCCGACCGCCCGGATGGCGCGGGTCCCGGAGCCGCTCGACCCGCCGACGTCACGGATCGTCCCGGTCGCCCCCCGCACCCGGATCCCCGCGCAGGCACAGCGCCCGGCGGGGAAGCCGCGAGGGCCGGTGCGGCCGCCGGCGCCCCGGCCCTCGGAGGAGCGCGTGCGGGTGGGTGAGGCCGGATGAGCCGCACGCCCTTCGTCCCCGGCCCGCGCCGGCCCGCGCTCTCGCCGGAGCTCGCGGACGCCGCGACCACCTCGATGCACCCCGCCGAGGTCGCCGTGACGCTGGAGAGCGTCGGGATCAACGACCGGGTGGCCCGGGAGCGCTTCGGGGCCCGGGACGTCTTCGCCCTCGCCGGGTACGCCGGCGTCGCCACCGCCGGCCGCCCGCGGACCGAGCCGGTCGCGGACCCGCCGCCCGCCCCGGCGTTGCCGCACGGTCCCGGGTCCAGCCCCTGGTTCCACCTCCGCGGGCTGCTCTACGCGATCCCGGCGCTGGTCGCGCTGTCGCTGCTCCCGGCCGGCGACCACGTCGAGTCCGGGCTGCTCATCGGCGGTCTCGCGCTGAGCTGGGCGCTCGGTTACGGCGTCAGCTACGTCGCCTGGTCCTACCTGGGCGCGCTCGACGTGCCCGCCGCCCGCCGCTTCCTCCGTCGCGCGATCGCCGCCGGCGCCGCCCTGGCCACCGTGGTCGCCGTCGTCGCCGTGTTCGGGTCGCTGGTCTGGACGATGACCATGCAGGTCACGCTCGGGACGGTGGCGCTGCTCGTCGGGCAGACGGTCTACCTGCTCTCCGCGGCCACCCTGCTGATGACCGGCAACGAGGCGCGGTTGCTGGTCGCGCTGGTACCGGCGGCCGTGGGTGCGCTGCTCAACGCCGTCGACGGCGAGATCGCGGCCCCGATCGCCGGCCCGAGCGAGCCCGGCCGCGGCTGGGAGCTGGGCTGGCTGGCCGCGACCGTGCTGCTGGCGCTGGTGTTCGCCGTGCTGGCCACCCGCGGTGCGGCGCGTCCCCGGCAGCCGCTCCCGCGCACCACCTTCGTCAACGCCGTGCTGCAGGTGGCGTACGGGCTGATGGTCGCGGTGCTGGTGCTGTACCCGGCGCTGTTCGAGCTCGCGGTCAGCAACTACGACTCGCTGCCGCTCTCGGTCACCCTCGCCGCGCTGCCGCTGGTGCTCGGCATGGGCGTGGCGGAGACGCTGCTGCACGACCACCGCGCCGCTGCTGCGCGGCTGCTCGCCGGGTCCCGGACCACGGCCGAGTTCGCCCGCCGGATGCGCCGGGCCATGCTGCGCGCCCACCTGCAGTTCACCGCGGCGCTCGCGGCGATCACCGTGGCGCTGGGCGGGCTCAGCGCGGCCCTGTTCGACCTCGACGACATCCGCTACGTCGTCCTCGGCGTCGACTACCTGATCCTGGGCACGGCGGTCTTCTCCGGGATGGTCCTCAACCTGCTCGGCCGGATCGAGACGGTGCTGAGGACGACGGGTGCGGCGGTCGCGGCGCTGCTCGCCTTCCAGCTCGTCGCCGACCACGACGTCGACGACGTCACGGCGATCATCTGGCAGGGGGCCGTCGCCACGGTCCTGCTGGTCGTGCACGCCGTGCTGGTCCGGCGGCACGCGGGCACCCCGGTCCACCACCGATGAGCGACGGGGTTCCCGCCTACTTCCACCCCGACCGGGAGGCGGCGGACTGGACCGGGCTGACGGCGGCGGCGCGGGCCGGCGCCGTCGGGATCGTGGTGGTCAACCCGGCATCGGGCGTCGGTACCTGGACGGACCCGGCGTACCGGCGGGCCTGCGCCGACCTCGCGGAGATCCCGGACGTGGTCGTGGCCGGGTACGTCGACACGGCGTACGGCGCCCGGCCCGCCAGCGAGATCGTCGCCGAGGCCCGTGCCTACGCGCAGCGGTACGGCGTCCGCGGCGTCTTCGCCGACCAGGTTCCGTCCGGTCGCGCCCACCTGCCCGCCTACACCGCGCTCGCGGACGACCTGCGCACCGCCGGCCTCGGGCCGCTGCTGCTCAACCCCGGGGTGCGCCCGGACGAGGGGTACCTGGAGATCGCCGACGTCGTCGTGACCTTCGAGGGGTCGTGGGAGACCTACCGCGCCGAGCGGCCCGTCGGGCGTCGGACCGGCCGGGCCCGGACGTGGCACCTGGTGCACGGCACCCCCGCAGGGATGATCGAGGCCACCCGTTCGTGGCTGGTGCACGCCGGCGTCGACCACGGGTACGTCACGGACCGTACGCTCCCGAACCCGTGGGACGGGTTGCCGCGCACGACCGGATCGGCGGTCGTCGCGTGAACGCTCCCGGACGGGAGGGGGCGGCGCTGGTGCGGATGCTGCGCAGGCTCGCGGGCGTCGCGGCCTCGATCGCCGTGTCGGCGGCGTGCTCGATCGGGTCGGGGCCGGCCCCGGAGACGACCCCCGGGTCGGCGTCGGAGTCGGGCGCGGGTGGCGACACCCGCTGGCAGTACCAGCTGCAGGGCGCCGTCGACACCTCCGTGCCGGCGAAGACGTTCGTCATCGACCTGTTCGACACCCCGGAGTCGGTCGTCGAGGAGCTGAAGGCGAGCGGGCGGACGGTGATCTGCTACGTCAACGTCGGGGCGTCGGAGGACTGGCGCGCCGACTCCGCCGCCCTGCCCGCCGAGGTCCGCGGCACCGAGCTCGAGGACTGGCCGGGCGAGTTCTGGTACGACGTCCGCCGCACCGACCTGCTCGAACCGTTCCTCGCGAGCCGGTTCGACCTGTGCCGCGAGAAGGGCTTCGACGGCGTCGAGGCCGACAACGTCGACGGCTGGACCAACGACTCGGGCTTCGACCTGACCGCGGAGGACCAGCTGGCCTACAACCGGCTCGTCGCCCGGCTGGCGCACGAACGGTCGCTGACGATCGGGCTGAAGAACGACCTCGACCAGGTCGCCGACCTGGAGCCGGACTTCGACTTCGCCGTCAACGAGCAGTGCGCCCAGTACGACGAGTGCGGCAAGCTCGAGCCGTTCGTCCGGGCTGGGAAGCCGGTCCTGCACGTGGAGTACGGCCTGGGCACCGGCGCCTTCTGCGCGGAGACGACGGGGCTGGGGTTCGAGTCGATCCGCAAGCCCCGCGAACTCACCGTTCCCCGAGAGACGTGCCCCTGAGACCACTGCCCCTGGCGCCGAACGTCTGTTAAGCAGAGGGCATGTACACCCTCTACGCGTTCTGGTCGGCACCGCAGCCGCAGGACGAGGCGGCCTTCGAGGACTACTACGCGGCCACCCACGTGCCGCGCGCCTCCGCCGTCCCCCGCCTGTCCTCGATCGTCACCACGCGCACCGCGGACGGGCTGGAGGGCGGCGAGCCCGCCACCTACCGGATCGCGATCATGAGCTTCCCGGACCGGGAGGCGTACGAGGAGAGCACGAAGTCCCCGGAGTGGGCCGCGATGCGGCAGTGCGCCGGCGACATCATCGAGCGGTTCGGGGTGAGCCTCACCGTCTCGCTCGGCGAGCCCGTGGAGGGCACGCCCGGCTGAGCGCTGACGCGCCCGTGGGGGGGTGTTTGTTGCGGGGGAACCAATAACGCGCCCCGCCGTGAGGCGGGCACGTTGCGGGGCCCGCGCCGCCCCACAACCCCCGCGAGCGTTGCCGGGGA
>NZ_JBEZDN010000169.1:0-894 GCF_040648315.1 Pseudonocardia sp. NPDC049154 | reverse complement strand
GCGCCCCGCGCGCCCGCGGGGCCGCCCCCCCGCGCGGCCCGCTCGCGCCCCGGGTCGGTATCCGTAGCCCCCCCCCCACCCCCCCCCCCCACGGCAGTCAGCCGTCCAGGTCGCGGGCCACGGCCCGCACCACCTCGGCCGCGAGCTTGCACGTCTTGCGGTCGGGGTAGCGGCCGCGGCGCAGGTCCGGCTGCACCCGCGAGTCCAGCAGCTTGATCATGTCCTCGATGAGGCCGTGCAGCTCCTCGGCCGGGCGGCGCTTGGCCTCGACCACCGAGTGCTGCGACTCGACCACCCGCACGGACAGCGCCTGCGGGCCGCGCCGACCCTCCGCCATGCCGAACTCGACCCGCTGCCCGGCCTTGAGCGCGTCGACGCCCGCAGGCAGCGAGGCCTTCCGGACGTAGACGTCCTCGCCCCCGTCCTGGGAGAGGAAACCGAAGCCCTTCTCGGCGTCGTACCACTTGACCCTGCCGGTCGGCACCCTGCTCACCCGTTCCTCGTTCGGTACCGCACAATCCCGCCGTACGCCCCGCGCACGACGAACGCGCCCCGGGTTCCCTGGTCCGCCGCACACGGGTGGTGGGCTCGCCGAGCGACACCGGGACGCGCTACGTCACAGCCTAGTCGCGCGGACCGTGCCGCGCACCGTCGTTCGCCGCCCCACCCCGTGAGTGGCGATAGTCGCTCTGGCGGCTATCGCCACTCACGACGACATCAGGCGTTGCGCACGGACGCCGCCTCGCCGAGGTCGAGGATGCCGACGGACTTCTCCCGCATCTCGACCTTGCGGACCTTGCCGGTCACGGTCATCGGGAACTCGTCCACGACCAGCACATACCGCGGGATCTTGTAGTGCGCCAGCTTGCCCGTCGCGAACTCGCGCACCGACTC
>NZ_JBEZDN010000168.1:0-14682 GCF_040648315.1 Pseudonocardia sp. NPDC049154 | reverse complement strand
GCCGGTCGGGCAGGGGCAGGGTCATCGGGTCGATCCGGGCCAGGGCAGCGGCGAGCACGGGACCGGGCGGAAGGCCCGCCAGGTCCGGGAGCGGCCCGGTCTGCTGCACGAGTCGAACATATCTTCGACCACCGACAAAATCGGGTGCCTCGACGGCACTCGGGAAGAACCCGTGAAGATCGGCCTCATCCCGGGTCGCCCAAGCGTGCGCCACCCGGCAGCACAGCTCGAAGCGAGCTCCGATGGTCGTGACCGTGATCTGGTTTGTTGCGCAGCCAGGTCGTCGCGGCTCGCAGAGGACGCGGAGAGCCCCCGAGTACAGGGCGGCACCGGCGCCTGAGGGGCCGTCGGGCAGCCGCACGCCGGTTGGCCACGCGGGCGTGTCCAGGACCCTGCCAACGTTCGCACCGCTATGAGCACCGCACGGCACCGGGCGCGTGGGGCGCCGGGAACGTGATCACGTGGTGGCTGGCGGACCGGCCCGGAGCGGGTGGCGGCGCTGGTCTACCTCGGCTCCTCGACCCACGCACCTGCTCACCCGCTGGCGTCACTCAGCCCGTGCGGCTGACCGGCGGCGACCCGGAGCGCTCATGACGAACCTCCGTCTTCGCCGCGCCGTTGGGGTCGCTCGCCCTCTGCCGACACCCACGAGGCGCGCGGGCTGCGGCGGATCCTCCTCAGCGCCTGAGCGCGGCGAGGGCCGACCCCACGGCGTTCTGCAGCAGGCCGGCCTCGGAGGGCAGGGTGAGCCAGGTGAAGCCCAGCTCACGATAGGTCGGGGCCCAGTCCGGGGCGCCGCAGTAGACCCCGACCGGCATGCCCGCCTCCCGGCATTGCCCGGTGACCGACCGGAGGAGGTCGCGGTACCCGACGTCGTCGAGCGGCGGGATCGCGGCCCGGCCCGAGCTCAGCGAGAGGTCCGACGGGCCGACGAAGATCGCGTCGACGCCCTCGACCTGCAGGATCGCCGGGAGGTCCGCGACCGCGGCCATCGTCTCCACCATGATCACGCAGCGGCCCCGGGCGAGGACGTCGGCGCCGGTCCAGCCCACCCGCGTCGGCCCGAAGCTGCGCACCCCGGCCGGCGGGTAGGCGCACGCGGCCGCGGCCGCCGCGGCCTCGGCGGCGGAGTCGACGAGCGGGACGATCACGCCGTCCGCCCCGCGGTCGAGCGCCCGGGCGATCGGGTCCGGGGCGTTGTGCGGTACGCGGACCAGGGTGGGGACGCCGCGCAGGGCCTGGAGCATCGCGAGCAGTGAGTCGTCGCCGAGGAGGCCGTGCTGGGCGTCGAGGCAGACGACATCCACGCCGGAGGAGCCGACGATCTCGGCCGCGGCGGGGGAGGGCAGCTGACACCAGCCGGCGACGGCGCCGTCGAAGGAGAGGGTCATGACGTGAGACCCTGCCCGCTCGGCGCGCCTCGCGGGAACCGGGGCGCGGCGACCGTAGGGTCACGCGGTGCTCGGGGTCAGTCACGCCACGTCCGGAGCGGCTCTCGGGCTCGCGGTCGCGGGGCTCGCCCCGCAGGCGGTGGGCACGGCCCCGACCGCGGGCACGATCCTGACCTTCGCCGGCGTGACGGCCGGGGCGGCGCTGCTGCCGGACCTCGACCACCCGTCGTCGACGGCGAGCCGCCGGTTCTCCTGGGCGTCCTGGCTCGCCGCGCACGCCGTCCGGCCACTGTCGGGGCTGGTCTTCCGCCTCACCCGCGGCCCGCGGGACTCCGGCAAGGGCACCCACCGCGGCCTGACCCACACCCTTGCCGGCGCGCTGCTGCTCGCCGCGACGGTGGGAGTCGCGAGCGCGCGCTGGGGCACGCCGGTGACCGCCGGGGTGCTGTTCGTCTGCCTGGCGCTGGCGATCAAGGGCCTCGACGGACTGGTCCCGGGCCCGCCGTCGCTGGTGATCGCCGCCGGGCTGACCTGGGTGGCCGAGGAGTACCTCCCCGGGGGCACCGCGGGGACGGCGGGCTGGCTCGGCCTCGCCGTCGGGCTCGGGATGCTCGTGCACTCGCTGGGGGACGCCGTGACCGAGTCCGGCGCCCCGCTGCTCTGGCCCTTCCCGATCCGCGGCCGGCACTGGTACCCGATCGGCAGCCCGCGGCCGCTGCGGTTCCGCGCCGGCGGCCGCGTGGAGGCGCTGCTGGTGGCGCCCCTGCTCACCCTCGGCACCCTCGCGCTGGCGGTCTACGTGGTGCCCGGGGCGCTCGACGTCCTGCTGGACCTGCGCGCCCGGCTCGTCGCGGGCGGATGATGGTCGACGTGAGCGACTGGAGCCTGCCCGCCCGGCCCGTGATCGGGATCCTGCACCCCGGGGCCATGGGTGCCGCCCTCGGCTCGGCGTTGAAGCCGCGCGCAGGTGCCGTGATCTGGGCGGACGCCGGCCGCTCCCACGCCACGGCGAAGCGCGCCGAGCTGGCCGACCTGGTCGCGGTCCCGGACGTCGGCGAGCTGGCCCGGCGCGCCCACGTCGTGATCTCCATCTGCCCGCCCGGGGCCGCCCTCGACGTCGCCGGGCAGGTCGCCGAGGCCGTCGCGGGGCACGACCGCACCCCGCTCTACGTCGACGCGAACGCCGTCTCGCCGGCCACGGTCGCGGCCATCGGCAGGCTCTTCCCGGACGACGCCGTGGTCGACGGGGCGGTGATCGGCCCACCGGCCTGGGAGGCGGGCACCACGGTCCTGTGGCTCTCGGGGCCGCACGCCGCGACCGTCGAGGCGCTGTTCGCCGGGACCCCCTTCGCGGTCCGCACCCTCGGCCCCGAGCCGGGCACCGCGAGCGCGCTCAAGGCCTGCTTCGCCCTGCAGAGCAAGGCGCTGCCGGCGATCTGGCTGGCGCTCGACGAGGCCGCCCGCACCCTCGGCGTCGACGGCCCGCTCCGTGAGGAACTGGCCCGGACCGGCGTGGACTACCCGGCCGAGCTGGGCGCGGTGGCGGCGCGGGCGAAGGAGAAGGGCTGGCGGTGGGTCGCGGAGATGGAGGAGGCGGCCGACGCCCTGGCCGCGGCCGGGGTGCCCGACGGCTTCTCCCGCGCCGCGGCCGAGATGTACCGGCGCGCTTAACCTCCCGACTCGCCTGCCCGGATCTCGCGACTCGCGTGCCCGGATCTCCCGACTCGCGGGCCGGAGGCTCAGCTCGACGGGCCGAACCGCTCCACCCGGATCCGGTCCGTGCCCACCCCGAGCCCCGTGAGCAGGTCGGTGGCGGTGTCGCAGAAGGGCGGGGTGCCGCACACGAAGACCGTCTGCTCCGGCAGCAGGAGCGGCTCGATGTCGGCGGCCGTGATCCGGCCCGCCGGGCGCGCGTACCCGGGCGGCACCTGGCGGGTGTAGAGGATCGTGGTCTCCGGCCCGGGCAGCTCGTCGCCGTAGTAGAGATCGGCGGGCCGGCGCGCGGAGACGATCAGCCGGAACAGCCCCGAGCCCGCGATCCGCGCGGAGCGCAGCATCGCCATGAGCGGCACCACCCCGGATCCGCCGGCCACGCCCAGCGCCGGCGTCTCCCCGGGCCAGGCGAACCAGCCGCCGATCGGCCCGCGGACCTCGAGCTGGTCCCCGGGCTCGACGACCTCGTGGAGGAACTCCGACACCTCGCCGCCGGGCAGGAGCTCGACGGTCAGGTCGATCTCGTCCGTGCCCGGCACCGACGCCACGGAGTAGTCCCGTTGGGCGGTGTAGCCGTCCTCCGCGGTCAGCCGCAGCACGAAGTACTGCCCCGCGACGTGCGCGGACGGCTGCGGGAGCTTGAGCCGGAAGGTCTTCGCCGTGGGCGTCTCGCGCCGGACGTCGAGGACCGTCGCCGTCTGCCAGACCGCCATCAGTCCCCCTGGTAGCGCTGCTCGAGCCAGGGGTCGCCCCGGTCGTGGTACCCGTTGCGCTCCCAGAAGCCCTGCTCGTCCTCGGCCATGACCCGCAGGCCGGAGGCCCACTTCGCGCTCTTCCAGAAGTACAGGTGCGGCACGAGCAGCCGCGCCGGGCCGCCGTGCTCGACGGCCAGCGGCCGCCCGTCCGCCTGCCACACGACCCAGGCCTTGCCGCCGGTCACGTCGGCCAGCGGCAGGTTGGTGGTGTAGCCGGTGTGCGCCGTGGCCATGACGAACTTCGCCTCGGGCTGCACCCCCACGGCGTCGAGCAGGGTGTCGACCGAGACGCCGTCGAACGTCATGCCCAGCTTCGACCACGTGGTGACGCAGTGGATGTCACCGGAGTACCGGGAGCCGGGCAGGGCGTGGATCTCGTCCCAGGTCCAGCTGCGCGGGCGGTCGACGAGGCCCTCGATCGTGAAGGTCCAGCGGTCGGTGCCGATCCGCGGGGTGGCCTCGGCGTTGAGCACGGGCCAGTCGTCCTTCGCGTCGTACTGGCCCGGGGGCAGCCGCGGGTCGCGCGTCGCCCGGCCGCGCCCGGTGAAACCTCGGGTGATCGCCATGCCCGTCCCTTCGCCCGTCCGGCGTCCTACCGGGACACAGCATGGCGGACCGGGGCGACATTCCCGCGCCCGGAGCGGTGTGAGGTCGTCAGGCCCGGTTGAGTCCCGGTTCGCGATCCGGGATCACGAACGACCCGGCGGTGCGGATCGGAAGGTCCGGCACGGTCACGGCGTCGAGCACCCGGAAGTCCGCGGTGACCTGCCCGGGCTCGTAGCGGGCCCGGACGTACCCGCGGCGGTTGCTGCGGAACCTCAGGTGCGGGTTGGTGTGCAGGTCGGGGTGGTCGCCGGCGGCGTCGCCGTCGCCGCCCGAGGTGATCGAGCTGGACACGAGCTCCGTGCCGACGGTCGGCGAGCCCGGGTCGGCGTAGTCCGTCTTGATCTCGTTGGCCCAGTGGACGTGGACGTCGCCGGTCAGGACCACGGCGTTGCGCACCCCGGCGTCGACCCAGCTGCGGGTGACGCGGCCCCGGGAGGCGGCGTAGCCGTCCCAGCCGTCCATCGAGAACTTCTCCGGCGCACCCGGGTCGGTGTCGCGCTGCGCGAAGAACACCTGCTGGCCGAGCACGTCCCAGCGGGCCCGGGACCGGCGGAAACCGTCGGCGAGCCAGCGCTCCTGGGCGGCGCCGGGCAGCGAGCGGGCCGGGTCCAGCCGCTCCGCGCAGCCGACGCGCTGCCCGTCGCCGCAGGCCTGGTCGTCGCGGTACTGGCGGGTGTCGAGCATGTGGAAGGTGGCGAGGCCGCCCCACTCGACCCGGCGGTAGAGCTGCATGTCGTACCCCCGCGGCACCGACGAGCGTCGCAGCGGCATGTTCTCGTAGTAGGCCCGGAAGGCGGCGGCCCGGCGGGCGAGGAAGGCGTCCCGGGTCTGGTCGTCCTCGGGCACGTCACCGGCCCAGTTGTCGTCGGTCTCGTGGTCGTCCCACACGACAAGCCACGGGGCGACGGCGTGCGCGGCCTGCAGGTCCGGGTCGCTGCGGTACTGCGCGTACCGCTGCCGGTAGCCGGCCAGCTCGGTCGTCTCGGCGCCGGCGACGGGCCGCACGGACCTCTCCGGCGTCGGGTACTCGTACTGGTAGTCGCCGAGGTGCAGCACGAGGTCGGGCTCGTCCTCGGCGAGCCGCCGGTAGGCCGTGAAGTAGCCGATGGGGTAGTTCGAGCAGGACGCGACGCAGGTCGTCAGCGCGGGGCCGACGGCGCCGGCCGGGGGAGCGGTGCGTGTCCGGCCCGCCGGGGACACCGCCCCGCTCGCCCGGAACCGGTAGAAGTACTCGCGCCCCGGCGCCAGGCCCGTCGTCTCGACGTGCACGCAGTGCGCGGCCTCGGGTGCGGCGTCGACTGTTCCGCGCTGCTCGACCACGGTGAAGCGCTCGTCCCGGGCCACCTCCCACTCGACCGGCACCACGCGCGCGGGCATGCCGCCCAGCCCGTCGGCCGCGAGGGGGTCCGGCGCCAGCCGGGTCCACAGCACCATGCCGTCGGACGAGGGATCACCGGACGCCACGCCGAGGGTGAAGGGGTCGCGGGTGGACGTCGACGGGATGCGCGGGCCTGCGGCGGCGAGGACCCCGGTGGCGGCGGAGGCTCCGAGCAGGAACAGGCGGCGGCCGAACGGCGGGAGCGTCATGTCCCCCATGCGACGCAGTGGAGATGGCCGGCGCCCCTCGTCCCGGGTGATCCCCACGCCACCTCCCGGTGAACAGCGGCCTAACCGGCCGCGAGCCCCGGCAGCCTGCGGTCCAGCGCGAGTGCGCCGAACCCGAGCCCGACGAACAGGACGGCCACCACGAGGCAGTTGATCGCGACCCGGGCGTAGCCGTGCGCGACGACGTCGACGAACGGGTACGGGTACCAGTCGATCGCCGCCCCGCGGACCAGCGTGAACGCCAGCCACGCGAGCGGGTAGCCCGCGGAGACCAGCACGACGTCCCGGTCCACCAGCCCGCGCGGGCCGAACAGCAGCCACCCGAGGACGGCGAACAGCGGCGTGATCATGTGGCAGAGGACGTTGGCGACCTCGTGCAGGCCCTGCGGGTTCGCGGTCTGCGCCAGCACCAGGTTGTAGACGATGCCGGTGACCGCGATGGCTACCACGGCGTCGAGCAGCAGGATCCGCACGGCGCGGGAGTCCCGCTCGGGGTCGATCGTCAGGAGCACGTACGCGATCCCGACGAGCAGGTTGCTGAGGACCGTGAAGAACGCGAACACGTTGGCCACGCGCGAACCGGTGCTCGTGAAGATCGAGTATGGGCGGGAGTCCACCGCCGTCGCCACCACCTGCAGCACGACCCCGAGCAGGGCGAGCGCCGCCACGAGCCCGAACCACGGCCGGGCGAGCGGGAGGTAGCGGGGCACCGGAGGACTCTAGCCGCGGATCCGCCGGTCCGACGGGCGGCGAGGAGGGGTCCACGACGACCACCCGCCACGTGACGGTCCCGCTCGTCCCCTTTCGGAGGATTCGTCCGGCCTCGGCGGTGACACAGGGCAGCACGTTCGTCACCCGTTTGCCGGAGATGAGGCACGGAGAGCGATCGTCATACGGGTGGAACGCCGGTGTCACGGCTGCGTAACACACGGCCGGGACGGTGCGAACCGCTCCACGCTCCGCACCCGTGATCAGGGAGACGCATGACGCCCGCCGACGACCTCGACATCGGCTTCACCGGTGCCCGCTTCGGCGGCGCGCCCCGGAAGCGGCGGCGCAGGAAGGGTGAGGAGCGGGCGGCGCGGACCGAGCGGCGAACCGCGGACGAGGCGGACACGGCGGCGATGCCGGTGGTCGGCGAGGCGCCCGCCGCCGCACCCGATCCGGCGCCCGTCGTCGACCCCGTCGACCCCGCCGACTCCGCCGACTCCGCCGACCCCGCCGTCCCCGCCGGGCCCGCGCCGGGCGAGCTCACGGGCTTCCACGAGGCGCCCGCCGTCGGCTACACCGGCGCCCGCTTCGGCGGGTCCGCCCGCCGCCGCCGCGACCGCGACGAGCACCCGGACCCGATCCCGGTGGTGGCCGAGCCGGTGGCCCTGCCGCCGCTGCCCCCGCCCGTGGTCGAGGACGTCGACGAGGAGTACGTGCACGACGACGGCGGCCGTTCGCTCGCGGTGCGGCCGTACTTCTACACCAAGGGCCGCACCCGGTCCCGGTACGAGCTGGCGATCGAGACGCTGGTGTCGTGCCCGCCCGCGGCCCTGCGCCGCCCGGAGCTCGCCGAGCACACCGCGATCCTCGAGCTGTGCCGCGAGCCCCGGTCGATCGCCGAGGTCGGCGCGATCATGGGGATGCCGCTCGGCGTGGCCCGGGTCGTCGTCGGCGACCTCGCGGTGACGGGCGGGCTCGAGGTGCACCGGACCGTCACGGCCGAGGGCCCCGACCTGGCCCTGATGGAGCGGGTGCTGAGCGGGCTGCGCCGGCTCTGAGATCGGGACCGGCCCCGTCCGTTCGGCCGGTCCGGCGGGCGCCGGGCGCCGCGATGTGGCACAACTCCTCCATGAGCGACTTCCTGGCCCCGCCCGTCCCGGTCGTCCCCGCGCCGTTCCACACCCCGGAGCGGGAGAAGCTCCAGGAGCAGGCGCGCGCCTTCGCCGCCGAGCGCGTGCTGCCGGTCGCCGACGAGCTCGACAAGGTCAAGGGCGAGATCCCGCGGTCGCTGCTCGACGAGATGGCCGAGCTCGGCTACTTCGGCATCACGGTGCCGCGCGAGCACGGCGGGCTCGGGTTGGGCGCCTTCGAGTACTGCATGATCGCCGAGGAGCTGGCCCGCGGCTGGATGAGCGTGGGCAGCATCATCGCCCGCGCCCAGGGCGCCGGCACCGGCGTGGCCGACGAGACGCGCCGGGCGGAGCTGTTGCGCCGCAGTGCCGCCGGCACCTGGATCGGGGCCATCGCCCTCTCCGAGCCCGACGCCGGCTCGGACCTCGCCGCCGTCGCCACCCGGGCCGAGCGCGACGGGGACGAGTTCGTGATCACCGGCCGCAAGCGGTGGATCGGCAACGCGAAGGCCGCGGACTTCCTGCAGATCCTCGTGCGCACGGCGGACCCGCAGCCGGGGGAGAAGCGATCCGCCGGGCTGGCGACCCTCGTCCTCGAGAAGGAGCGGGACACCTTCCCCGAGGGGCTGTCCGGTACCCCGATCGACAAGATCGGGTACCACGGCTTCGTGACCTGGGACCTGGAGTTCGACGGGCTGCGGGTCCCTGCCGCGAACCTGCTCGGCGAGCAGGGCTTCGCCGAGGCCCAGCAGTGGCTCAACATCGCCCGCGTGCACACCGCGGCCCGCGCGGTGGGGCTCGCCCGGGGCGCCGTCGAGGACTGCATCGTCTACCTGCAGGAGCGCGAGCAGTTCGAGCACCCGATCGGCGACTTCCAGGCCGTCCGGTTCAGGCTCGCCACCATGGCCGCGAAGGTCGAGCAGGCGCGGTCGTTCTACCAGCACGTCGCGCAGCGGCTGGACCAGGGCGAACCGTGCGAGCGGGAGGCGGCGATGGTGAAGCTGCTGGCCACCGAGATGGCCGCCGAGGTCACCGGGGACGGCATCCAGCTGCACGGCGGCAACGGCTACACCACCGAGCACCGCGTCGAGCGCTACTGGCGGGACGCCCGCCTCACCACGATCTTCGAGGGCACCAGCGAGATCCAGCAGAAGATCATCGCCGACCGGCTGCTCCCGCGCAGCCCGTTGGGCTGAGATCCTGATCAGGTGACCGACGATACCGTCAGTGAACCCGGGGGTGTCGCCGCGCAGCGCGTCGTGGATCACCCGGTGCTCGACGTCCTGGCCCGGGTCGGGCTCGTCGCCTACGGCCTGGTGCACCTGCTGATCGCCGTGCTCGCCGTCCGGATCGCGCTCGGCGCGGGCGGGCAGGCGGACAAGGCGGGCGCCCTGCAAGCCGTCGCCGCCACCGGCGCGGGACGGGTGGTGCTCTGGCTCGTCGTCGGCGGGCTGGTCGCGCTCGTGGCCGAGCGGCTCGTGCAGGCTGCGTTCGGGCACCGCGGGCTGCCCTGGGTGCCGCGCCTGCGCCGCACGGCCGTCGACCTGGCCGAGGCGGTCGTCTACGCGCTGCTGGCGAAGACCGCGGCGGACGTGGCGGCGGACGGCGGTGCCGAGCCGTCGTCGACCCCGCTGCCGTCGCTGCTGCTCGGCCAGCCGGGCGGGCGGTTCCTGCTCGGGGCGGCCGGCCTGGGCGTGGTCGCCGTGGCCGGGTACGCCGCGTACCGCGGGATCAGCGGCGCGTTCCGCCGCGACCTCGATCTCCGCGGGGCGGGCCTGCGCCGGTCGCTGCTGGTCATGCGGCTGGGCCGGGTGGGCTGGACCGCGCTCGGCAGTGCCTACGTCCTGTCCGGCGGCCTGCTCGTGATCGCCGCGGTGCAGCACGATCCGGCCCAACCGACCGGCCTCGACGCCGCGCTGAAGGGCCTGAGCAGGCACGCCGTGGGGCCCGCCGTGCTGATCGTGCTGGCCGCGGGACTCGCGGTCTTCGCGGTCTACACGCTCTTCCACGCCCGCCACCGCGCGGGTTAGCGCCTCCGGCGCACAGGCGCTAGTCGCCGAAGCCGGTGATCCAGACGACCGCCTCGCCCGCCTCGTCGGACGCGGCGAGGTCGACCTCGGCGGTGATCGCCCAGTCGTGGTCGTCCTCGGGGTCGTCGATGACCTGACGGACGAGCCAGCGCTCCGGCTCCTCGACGATGTCGATCATCTTGGGGCCGCGGGCGTCCGGGCCGATCCCGATGCCGCCGAAGCCGTGCAGGTCGAAGAAGGGCTGGAAGGCCTCGCGCCAGCGGTCCGCCGTCCAGCCGGCCTCCTTGTCGAGCTCGCCGAGCAGGTCCCACCGGTTGAGCGAGGCGAGCTCGACGCGGCGGAACAGCGCGTTGCGCACCAGCACCCGGAATGCCCGGGCGTTGCGGGTGACCCCGGCGGGGCCCTGGTCGAGCGACGGGGGAGCGGACTCGTCCTCGACCCCGCCGCCGGCGGCGAGCTTCTCCCACTCGTCGAGCAGGCTGGAGTCGACCTGGCGGACCAACTCGCCGAGCCACTCGATGAGGTCGGTCAGCTCGTCCGTCCGCGCGTGCTCCGGCACGGTCTGCCGCAGCGCCCGGTAGCAGTCCGCGAGGTACCGCAGCACCAGTCCCTCGGAGCGGGCCAGCTGGTAGAAGGCCACGTACTCGTGGAAGGTCATGGCCCGCTCGGACATGTCCCGGACCACGGACTTGGGCGAGAGCCGGGCGTCCTCGACCCACGGCGCGCCCCGCCGGTAGGTCTCCAGCGCGCCGACCAGCAGCTCCTCGAGCGGTTTCGGGTACGAGACGTCCTCGAGGAGCGTCATCCGCTCCTCGTACTCGATGCCCTCGGCCTTCATCGACGCGACGGCCTCGCCCTTGGCCTTGTTCTCCTGGGCGTAGAGCACCGGACGGGGGTCGTCGAGCGTCGCCTCCACGACCGAGACGACGTCGTGCGCGTACGACGGCGACTCCCGGTCGAGCAGCTCGAAGGCGGCCAGCGCGAAGGGCGACAGCGGCTGGTTGAGCGCGAAGTCCAGCTGCAGGTCGCCGACGAGCCGGATCGTGCGGCCCTCGGCGTCGGGCCGGTCGAGCTTCTCCACCACGCCGGCGGCGAGCAGCGCCCGGTAGATCGCGATGGCGCGCAGGATGTGCTTGCGCTGCCGGGGGCGCGGCTCGTGGTTGTCCTCGAGCAGGTGCCGCATCGCGGTGAACGCGTCCCCGGGCCGGGAGATCACGTTGAGCAGCATCGCGTGCGAGACGTGGAAGTGGCTGGTCAGCGCCTCGGGCTGGGCGGCCTGCAGCTTCTCGTACGAGGTCTGCGACCAGCCGACGAAGCCCTCCGGCGGCTGCTTGCGCACCACGCGGCGGCGCTTCTTCGGGTCGTCGCCCGCCTTCTGCAGAGCCTTGTGGTTCTCGATCTCGTGCTCGGGCGCCTCGGCGACGACCGTGCCGACGGTGTCGTAGCCCGCCCGGCCGGCCCGCCCCGCGATCTGGTGGAACTCGCGCGCCTTGAGCGGGCGGGTGCGCCGGCCGTCGTACTTCGACAGGCCGGTGAACAGCACCGTCCGGATCGGCACGTTGATGCCGACGCCGAGGGTGTCCGTGCCGCAGATGACCTTGAGCAGGCCCGCCTGGGCGAGGGTCTCCACGAGCCGCCGGTAGCGGGGGAGCATGCCGGCGTGGTGCACCCCGATCCCGTGCCGGACGAGCCGGGACAGCGTCTTGCCGAACCCGGCGGTGAAACGGAAGTCGCCGATCAGCTCGGCGATCGCCGCCTTCTCCTCCTTCGAGGTGACGTTGACGCTCATCAGCGCCTGCGCCCGCTCGACGGCCGACTGCTGGGTGAAGTGCACGACGTAGACCGGCGCCTCGTGCGTCTCGAGCAGCTCGGTGATCGTCTCGTGCAGCGGGGTGAGGACGTACCGGTAGTGCAGCGGCACGGGTCGCTCGACCGAGGTGATCTCGCGGGTGGCGCGGCCGGTGCGGCGGGTGAGGTCGTCCCGGAAGAACGACGTGTCGCCCAGCGTGGCGCTCATCAGCAGGAACTGCGCCTGGGGCAGCTCGACCAGCGGCACCTGCCAGGCCCAGCCGCGGTCCGGGTCGGCGTAGAAGTGGAACTCGTCCATCACGACCGAGCCGACGTCCGCCTGCGCGCCCTGGCGCAGCGCGATGTTCGCCAGGATCTCGGCGGTGCAGCAGATGATCTCCGCGCCCTCGTTGACGGCGGCGTCGCCGGTCAGCATGCCGACCTTGTCGGCGCCGAACACCTCGATGAGGTCGAAGAACTTCTCACTGACCAGCGCCTTGATCGGCGCGGTGTAGAAGGTGCGGGCGCCGCGGGACAGGGCCGCGGCGTGCGCGGCGATCGCGACGAGCGACTTCCCGGACCCGGTGGGGGTGGAGAGGATGACGTTGCCGCCGGTCGCGATCTCCAGCAGCGCCTCCTCCTGGGCGGGGTAGAGCGAGAGGCCCCGCTCCTCGAAGGCCCAGTCCGCGAACACCTCGACCAGGGCGTCCGGGTCGTCGCCGGTGGGCAGGCGGTCGGTGAGCGTGGCGGCGGAGGTGGCGGTCATGATGCCGCCGATTGTCCACGAGTCCCCCGACGAGGGCCGGGCCGACCTGCCCGGCCTCCCTGCTCAGGCGACGGTCACGGCGAGCACCAGCCCGGCGAGGGCCGTGTCGAGGACCGCGCAGAACACCGCCATCGACGGCACGACCACCCGCCCGGTGCGGTGGTGGTGGACGTCCCAGCCGGCGTGGACGAGCAGTGCCCCCGCCACCAGCGCGCCGGACCAGGTCGGCGACACCTCGGCCGCCACCAGCGCGACGGCTCCCAGCACGAGCATCGCGGCCGCCTGCAGGGGCAGCCCCCACGGCGGGCGTCGCCGGCCCCGGGCCAGGCCGACGAGCAGGAGCACGGCGCCGATCGCGAGCATCCCCCACGTCGGCGCGAACCCGGGCACGACCTTCGCCGCGGCGATCAGCACGAACGACACGGCGAAGGCCGGCCACGCGGCGACGCGCGACCCGAGCGCCGCGGCCACGAGGTAGACGAACCCGGACGCCGCGACGATCGGGGCGACCTCGGCCCCGTCGGCGAGCCCGATCCCCGAGGCGAGCCCGACGGCGAGCCCGGCCGCGGCCGGCCAGGTCCGGTGGAACCAGGTGTGCCGGCGGGTCGTGCCGGGCTCGATCGCGGTCATGGCGCCTCCTCTGTCAAATACCCCTCAGGGGTATCGGCGACGCGGGGTCGGGGGAAGCGCGTCGGCCGGAAAGGCGGGCGATGCGTCCGGATCCGCCGGGATCGGAGTGCGCGGCTCATGCACCCCCGCGGCCACCGGTCCAGGCCGCGGGCGCGCTCGGTCTCCCGGACCGCCCGCAGGCCCGGCGTGAGCTCCTCCTCGGCCAGCCATCGGAAGCCGCAGCGCTCGTAGTAGGGCCCGTTCCACGGCACCTCGACGAAGGTCGTCAGGGTCAGCGCCGGGAGGCCGGCCCGCCGCGCGGTGGCGGCGGCGTGCTCGAGCAGGGCCCGACCCAGGCGCCGACGGGCGAAGTCCGGGTGCACCGACACCTGCTCGACGTGCAGGGTGCCGTCGAGCGGCTCGGCGATCAGGTAGGCGGCGATCCGGCCGCCCTACGGCACCACCCGCACGGCGCCCGCGCGGAGCGGCCGCAGCAGCTCGGCCGCCGTGGGCGGCTCGTCGTCGGCCACCGCGTCCATGCCGAGCGCCCGGAACGGCTCGCCGGCCGCGCGTTCGAGCTCGCGGAGGGCCTCGACGTCGTCCGGGCCCCCGGCCTGATCGACACCGTCGCGTCCACGGCGCCAGCCTGCACGGGGCGGATGCCGCCGGGAAGCGAGTTCCGCCGACCACCATCCGTCGCACACGAGGGCGCCCTGGGCGCGCTGCCGCCGCCGTACGGCCGATCAGGTGACATTCCGCCGGTACGGCCGTTTACCGTAGGGACCGTGACAGGGCGGGCAGCGGGCGGCGGCATGCCCGACGTCGTCCCGCCGATGCTCCCCTCCCAGGGCGACCTGGCCGACGGCGAGCGGGGCGGCGACTGGGCGGTCGAGTTCGCCTGGGCGGGCTTTCGCTGCGTCGCCTACGTCCGCCCCGGGCACGTCCGGCTGCTCTCCTCGACCGCCCGCAGCGTGACCCGCAGCTTCCCCGAGCTCGCCGTGCTCGGCGACCGGGTCACGGGCTCCGGCATGGTGCTCGACGGCGTGGTCGTCGCCCTCGACGACGCCGGCCGCCCCAGCCGCCGCCCGCTGATGCGCCGCACCTCGACCGTCACGCCCTCGGAGTCGCTGCGCTCCCGGGTGCCCGTCGGGTTCGTGGTCACCGACCTGTTGTGGCTCGACGGCCGGCCGCTGCTGCGCCGCCCCTACGCCGAGCGCCGCCGGCTGCTGGAGGGCCTGGGCATCGCCGGGTCGCCGGTGCTGGTCCCGCCCTCGCACCCCGCGTCGGAGGCGGGGTTCGTGATGGAGGCCGCCGAGCGCTTCGGCCTCGACGGGCTGCACCTCAAGCGGGTCGACGCCGCGTACAAGGCCGGCCGGCGCACCCGGGACTGGCTGCGCGTGCCGCTGCGGCGGGCCCGCCCGGTCGTCGTCGGGGGATGGATGCCGGCCGAGCGCAACCGGCCCGGCCGCGTCGGCGCCCTGCTGCTCGGCATCCCCGAGACGCCGCCCGTGCCCGGCGGGCCCCTCGGCCCGCTGCGGTACGTCGGACGCGTCGGGATCGGCTCGGGACCCGCGCGCC
>NZ_JBEZDN010000167.1:0-14959 GCF_040648315.1 Pseudonocardia sp. NPDC049154 | reverse complement strand
GCGGCCGCGGCGCCGGCGCCGGCAGGGGCGGCCGCCGGCACACCGTCTGCCGCGGCCTGCTGCTGGATCCCGCTGAGCGTGCGCAGCGGGACCTCCTTGATGAACACGATCGCGAGCACCGAGACGATCGCCAGCGCGCCCGCGACCAGGAAGATCCGAGCGGTCGCGTCGCCGTAGGCACCGCGGACGATGTCGGCGACGAAGGCCGGCAGCTCGTTGAGCGAGCCGATCCCGACCTCCCCGGAGGCGGCCCCGCTCACGGGGACGCCGGCGTCGGACAGGCCCTGCGTGGTGAGGTCCGCGACCCGGGTCGCCAGGATCGCGCCCAGCACCGAGACGCCGATGGTGCCGCCCAGCGACCGGAAGAAGGTGACGGTCGACGACGCCGCGCCCAGGTCGGTGACCTTGACCGTGTTCTGCACCGCCAGCACCAGGTTCTGCATGGTCATGCCCATGCCGAGGCCCAGCACGGCCAGGTAGACGCCCATCAGCCAGATGTTCGTGGCGTGGTCGATCGTGGACAGCAGGCCGAAGCCGACGACCATCAGGATCGCGCCGACGACCAGGAAGACCTTCCACTTCCCGAGCTTGGTGATCAGCATGCCGGAGACGGTCGCCGAGAGGGTCGACCCGATGATCATCGGTAGGGTGAGCAGCCCGGACGCGGTCGGCGAGTAGCCCCGCGCGATCTGGAAGTACTGGCCGAGGAAGACCGCACCGCCGAACATGGCGACGCCGACGGCGATGCTGGCGATCACCGCGAGCGTGGTGGTGCGTTCCTTGAAGAGGTACAGCGGGACGATCGGCTCCGCCGCCCGCGACTCGACGAACACGGCGAGCCCCAGCAGGACGACGCCGATCGCGAGGAGCAGCCACGACGTGCCCGAGCCCCACGCGAACTCGTTGCCCGCCAGGGTGACCCAGATCAGCAGGTCGCAGACACCGGCCGCGATCAGGGCGGCGCCCAGGTAGTCCACCTTCACCCGGCGCTTGACCACGGGCAGGTTCAGCGTGCGCTGCACGACGACCAGCGCGACCACCGCGAACGGCGCGCCGACCCAGAAGCACCAGCGCCACCCCAGCGAGCTGTCCACGATCACGCCGCCGATCAGCGGCCCGGCGACCGTCGCCAGCGACATCACCGCGGCGATCGGACCGGTGTAGCGGCCGCGCTCGCGCGGGCTGATCATCGCCGCGATCACGATCATGATCAGCGACTGCAGCGCGCCGAGGCCCAGGCCCTGGACGGCCCGCCAGACGATCAGGATGTCGACCGAGTGCGAGAAGCCGGCGAAGATCGACCCGCCGATGTAGAAGACGATGCCGAGCTGGACCAGCAGCTTCTTGGAGAAGAGGTCCGAGAGCTTGCCCCAGATCGGGGTGCTCGCCGTGGACGACAGCAGGGTCGCGGTGACGACCCAGGTGTACTGGCTCTGCGAGCCGTGCAGGTCCGTGATGATCGTCGGCAGCGCGTTCGAGACGATCGTCGCCGACAGGAACGCGGTGAACATCGCCAGCAACATGCCGGAGAGCGCCTGCAGGACCTGGCGGTGCGTCATGCCGCCGGCCTCGCCGCTCGTCGGGGGCGCTGCCGGCGCGCTCGGCGCGACCGGTGTCTCGGCGCGGGTGGTGGACACGCGTGCTTCCTCGTCTCTCGGGTCTCTCGGGTCTCTCGGATCTCTCGGGTCTCTCGGGGCGTGCGGGATCTCGGGTCCGGGCGTTACCCGGAGGGCGGCTACCGCGCGGGCGCCGGGTCGGACCGCCGCCGCGGGGCGGGCGGGATCCGGTGCAGGTCGGCGACCAGACCGCGGAGCTCGCCGGCGATCCGGCCGACCTCCTCGTCCGTGCGGTGGGCGAGGGCGGCGGCGACCTGCTCGGCGCGGTGCTCACGGGACGCGGCGAGCGCGGCGCTCCCTCGATCGGTCACGCCGACCAGGTGGGCGCGGCGGTCCTGCGGGTCCGGCCGGCGGGCGACGAGGCCGGCCTCCTCCAGCGCGGCGACCCGCCGGCTGATCACGGACGCGTCGACGTCGAGCGCGGCGGCCAGCACCCCGAGGCGCTGCTCCCCCTCCGCCACGAGCAGGCCGAGCAGGCCGGCCTGCGACGGGTGCAGGACGCAGGCGCCCTCGGCGGGCGGCTCCGCGTCGGCCAGCTGGCGCGCGAGACGGCCGAGGCCGACGAACTCGCGGATGGCCTCCACGAGGTCGGACGCCGTCGACGTGCTGATCACGGACCTCTCCCTTTGGTTGCTACACGCAAGCATACGCCGTTGCTTGCGCCATGCAACTTCAGCTTCGTCACGTTCGCCCCATCGGGTCCGCCGGTCGAGGTCGTCCCGATCGGCCGGTCCGTCCCGCTCGGAACGCCTGCGGGTTCCGCGGGGCTAACCTGGCCGCGAGATGAGCGCCTCCCCCGCCGCGGGCCGCCCGCGCAATCCGGACGTCGACCGGCGGGTCGCCCGCGCCGCCGTCGAGCTCTTCGGCTCGCAGGGCTGGGCGGGGTTCAGCGTCGAGGCGGTGGCCCGCCGCGCCGGCGTCGGCAAGGCGTCGATCTACCTGCGCTGGCCGACCAAGGAGGCCCTGCTGGTCGGTGCGCTCGCCGAGCGCGTGCCGGTGGTCGCGGACGTCGACACCGGCACACTCCGCGGCGACCTCGTCCGGTTGGCGCGGCAGCTCCTCGACATGCACCTGGGCCCGTCCGGGCGCGCGTTCGAGCGGATGGGGCTCGACGCGCCGCAGCTGCCGGGGGTGGCCGAACGCTGGGAACGCCACCGCGAGGCCCAGGTACGCGCGGCCCGGGCCATGATCCGGCGCGGTATCGACCGCGGCGAGATCGCCGCAGACACCCCGGTCACCCTGCTGCTCGACACGCTGTGCGGCGGCGTCGCCCTGCACGTCTCGTCCACCCCGGAGCGCCTGCGCCCGAACATCGACGTCGAGGACTACGCGGAGCGTCTCGTCACGTTCCTGCTGCGCTCGGTTGAGTGAGCCGCCCGGGCCGGGTTACGGTCCGAGCAGGTTTTCGGACGTTCGGCGTCCAGGAAGTGGGTGGCCGGGTGGTGCAGAGGGTCCCTGCGGGCGGCGTCCCCGCGGGCGTGGAGGTCGTCGGGACCGCGCAGCGCGAGGCGTGGGCGGCGAAGGTGCTCCCGCCCGTCGAGCGGCTCGAGGCCGGCCTGTGGTCGGTGCCGGTGCCGATCCCGCACAACCCCTTGCGGTACACGCTCTGCTACCTCGTCCCGGGCGACGACGGCGTGGTCGTCGTCGATCCCGGGTGGGACACGGAGGAGACGTGGTCCGCCCTGGTCGCAGGGCTGACGGCCGCCGGCGCGGGGTTCGACGACATCGTCGGGATCGTCGCGACGCATGTGCACCCCGACCACCACGGCCTCTCCGGCCGGCTCGCCGAGCGCAGCGGCGCGTGGATCGCGATGCACACGGCCGAGGCCGCCACGCTCCCCCAGCGCTGGAGCTCCGGCAGCGCCGAGGACCACCGGCGGGTCATGGCCGGCTGGCTCTGCGGCTGCGGCGCCTCCGAGGACGAGGTCGGCGAGCTCACCGGCCCGCGGTCCGGCGGGCCGGACGGGGTGATGGCCGAGCCGGACGTCCTGCTCGACGACGGCGACGCGCTCCCGCTGGCGGGCCGCACGCTCCGCACGCTGTGGACACCCGGGCACACCCCCGGGCACATCTGCCTGCTCGAGGCCGACGCCGGCGTGCTGCTGACCGGCGACCACGTCCTGCCGCGGATCACCCCGAACATCGGCCTCACGCCCAGCTCCGACGCCGCGGCCCTGGCCACCTTCCTCGACTCGCTCGAGCGCGTAGCCGTCACCGACGAGGAGCACGGCGGGCTGACGGCGCTGCCCGCGCACGAGTACCGGTTCCGCGGGCTGGCCGCGCGGTCCCGCGCGCTGCAGGCGCACCACGCCGAGCGGTGCCACGAGCTGCTGGCCGTCGTCCGCGAGGCCGGCGAGCCGACGATGTGGGAGCTGGCGGCCCGACTGACCTGGTCGCGGCCCTGGGAGGAGGTCGGCCCGATGCGGATCGGCGCGCTCGCCGAGACCGCCTCGCACGTGCGCTACCTCGTCGACCGCGGCGAGCTGGAGTGCCTCGGCGGCGTGCCGGGCGCGATCACGGCCCCCGAACCGGACCACACCCTGCGGGTCCGGCTCGCCCGCCGCGCCGTCGCCTAGGAGACCTGACGCTCGGCGATCAGCGCGCGGGCCTCGGCCTCGCTCGACACCGCCGGGCCGGATCCGGCGAGCGGCCTGCGGGCGCTCTCGGCCAGCAGCCACACTGCGATCGCCCCGACCACGCCGGCCGCCATCAGGTAGTAGCCCGGCCAGTTGAGGTCGCCCGACGTCAGCACCAGCGCCCCGATCACCCTCGCGGCCGTGCCGGCGGGCCCGAGGACGACCAGCACCGAGCCGATCATGAGCACCGGGCGCGCTTGGACATCGCGGAGCCGGGGCTGGGGTGGCGCCCCCTGCCGCGGGGGGACGAGCTGCGGGCCGACGGGACACGGCAGGATCGGCACGCTGCGGAGGATCGCTCGCGGCGCCGGATCACAATATCTGGCGGAACGCGTCCGTGACCCGCTCCCAGTGGTCCTCGCCCGGATTGACGACACTCGGGTCCACGATCCGGAAGGTGCGAGCGAGCGCGATGCTCAGCCCTCCGAACAGTTCCGGCAGCAGGTCCTCGGTCTCGTCGGAGAAGGTCACGTCGGCGGGCGGCCGGCGCATCACCTGTGCCAGCAACCTGCGAATGTCGGGGGCATCCGCGTGCTTGTCGAACTCGCGGATCCGTTCTTGTACGCCCCGGGTGAGCGGCAGATCCTGTGGGGCGATCACGTCGCGGCCGTTCCACCTGGCGACGTTCCGCCCGGTGATGGCAATGTCGTCGATCATCTCATCGACGAACTCCTGGAAACGCTTGACGTCGTTGCGGTCCATTCGCAGGGCAGCCACCGAACGGAAGAACCGGCCGAACACCACCGTGCCGGACGGACCAGGCATGATCGTCACCTTCCCGTAGCGGGCGCGCTCAGCGGACGCGCACGATGCTCGTGCACCAGGCGAATCGCCAGGGCGCCCTCGTCCACCGCAGATCGATGCCTGCTGCTCTGGCCATGGTCGGTCCCCTTCATCTCGTCCGGTGGGTGCCCCTGGTCAGGCGATCGGTGCGGCGTCGGGCTGTCCAGACGCGGACGCGGACGCGGTCTCGGTGCCGCCGGACTCGGAAGCCGCACCGCTACCCAGCTGGATCCGGCGTGGCTTGCTCGCCTCCCGGACCGGGATCCGCAGGGTCAGCACGCCGTCGGCGACGTCGGCCGCGAGCCCGCCCGGGTCCAGGTTCTCCCCCAGGAACAGCTGTCTGGTGAACTCTCCGTAAACCCGCTCGTCGACGATGACCTCGTCGCCTTCGCGGCGCTGCGGCATGCGCCGCGCCCGGATGCTCACCACGTTGTTCTCGACCATGACGTCGACGTCGTCGTCCTTGACGCCCGGGATGTCGAGGAAGACGTCGAACTCGTCCCCGCGGCGCAAGGCCTCCATCGGCAGGCCGCGGGCAGCGCCACGGGGCATGGCCTGCTCGGCCAGCCGGTCGAGCTCACGGAACGGGTCGAAACGCATCAGAGCCACGGCTTCCTCCGAGAACGGGTCGTGGTAGGGGCCAGGGTCGACCCGGCGCCGGCCGGGTTTCGTGCACGGCACACCGTGACACCGGATGGCGCCGGGACGAACCGGTTCGGCAGACGCAACATCGGGCTCCGACCTCGACCCGCGAGGACGGCTCCTCGCCCGGACACGGCTCGGGTCGCCCACCGAGCGAGCACCACCGAGCGAGCACCACCGAGCGAGCACTGACACCTCGTGCGGAGAAGGCGCCAGCGATTCACCCTGAGCGGCCGAAGCGACCGTCGTGGCGGCGGACCACGCTGGGTTCGCCGTCGTGGCGACCGGGCAGGTACCTACGGCTGCTCGCCCTGGCGCTTCCGATGCTTGCGGCAGCCGGGCATCTCGTGGTGTCCGGGGATCGCGAACCCCCGGACGAGCAGGCGTGACCTGCCACCGTGGACCAGGTACGACCGTCTCGACGGTCCAGGCCTCGCGCCGGCCGGAGCGCGCGACGGCGGAAGCCGCGCACCGCCGTGCTCACCCGGCCAGCCCGACCCGGAGGACCACGACGGCTCGGGCCCACCCGGCTCGGCGGAGTGGACGCGACCGTCCTACCGGGTCAGAGCCGATGGGACGTCTTCGCGGCTGCAGGTGGATGCCAGGGGCGACGCCGACCGGCACCCTTCGGCCGTGACTACGAAGACCGTCTCTGCAGCAGTTGCACGCCAGTTCGCCGCCGGCACGGCGCCACACCCTGGCGCCGTGGCCCAGGTTCCCGTCGTGGCTACATCGGCAGCATCGTCGACCCTCACCCGTTCCGCTCAGGAGGAGGTCGCCGGCGAGATCGCCGGGCACGTCCTGGGCGCCAGGCCGTCCGGCTCCCGGTCCGGGGGCATCACCCTCTCCTACCTGGACGGGCGCCGCGCCGTCCTCGAGGAGGCCACGCTCGGAACGGACGAGGACCTCCGGCCGGAGCACCTCCGCCACCGGTGCGCCATGCAGTGGCCGGCGCCGGCCAGGTGGTGGTGGCACGTCACCGTCCACGACGTCTCCGTGTTGCCGCGCGTGCGAGAACTCTTCCCGATGGCGGCACGGACCTGCGAAGCGGTCGGAGTCCGCAGCCCGGCCGATCTCCCGGTACCACTGACCTGGGCAGTTCCCGACCTGCACTGGCTCCTCCACGTCCGGCCGGCCCTGCTCCGCGGGCACCCGTTCGAGCTGGACCGTCCAGCGACGGTGGTCGTGGCCCCGGGCCGGGAGCCAGCGCTGGGCATGGCAGCGGTCGCGCCGGCACTACCCGTGTGGCTCGGCCGTGACGCATCGGTCCGCGCGCTCCGCCGCCTCGGATCGAGACGCGCCGACGAGCGGCACCTGTACCTCACCATCGGATGCGGCGCCCCGGTCAGTCGGGCGCTTGATGCGCTCGCTCGCGCCGACGGTGTACCCACCGCTGCGCCGCCGGCCGGCCTCGGCGTGTCCCACCTGTGGCTGGCGCCGCTGATCGGGCACAGCGTCTACCTCTGGACCCGGCGGGAAGGCTGGAGCCGCCACGGCCCCTACTCCTGAACCGGCGGGGCAACGGTGAGCTCGTCGAGACCGAACCCGTCCGGAACGGTCGGGCGCAGCGGCCACGGTCGTGTCACCGGACGGCGCCGACACCGCCGGCTGCACGAAGGCCTTCCTCGCTGCTGTCCGTGGCGCAGAGTAGGTCGGTGGCAGCGGAGTTCTCCGTCGAGGGTGGGCGATCACCGGCGGCGAAACGCGCCGCCATCGCGAGGGTCCGAAGTAGGCGTGGCCGATGCCGTGGAAGCCGACGGCAGCCACCGCGACGGGGCCGCGCTGGTCGAGCTCACCGGGCTGCTGCCCGCCGCCTCGCTGGAGGGCTGCCCGCCCGGGACCAGGTGATCCGCCGAGAACGCCCGCACCCCGGCGCGCAGCGGGACCTGATGGAGACCCGCGACGTGTGCAGCACGGGGCGTCCCTCAGGTCGACGGCGAGCAGGAAACGGGCCTGCTGCGACTGGGCGACGGCGATCGCTCGGCCGAACGCGCCCGGCTATGAGTCGGGCAGCCGCCACCCACGCCCGGAGGGAAGTCGTAAGGCCTCGCTCGGCCCCCACGAACCGCGTGGGTAGCGTACCGGCCGCGGTGGATTCCGCAGCAACGGGTCGCACAGGCGCCAGAGCAACTCGACCTGTTCTGTACTGATGAACAACGTCGAGTCACCGCGCATGACATCGAGGAGCAGGCGCTCGTAGGCCTCGAGCGGCTCGGCCTCCGGGAACGCTTCGACGAGGGCCAGCCGCATCCTGCCCCGACCGAGCCCGAACGCGGGGCCCGGCACCTTGGCCCGGACGTCGGCGAAGATCGTCGGGTTGTCGGTGAGCTCGAGGACCAGTTCGTTGCAGGTCTCGTCGACGTCCCCGGGAAAGATCTTCAGTGGCGGCTCCCGGAAACCGATCGTGATCGTGCGCCGGCTCTCGGCGAGCGCCTTCCCCGTGCGCAGGTAGAAGGGGACGCCGATCCAGTACCAGTCGTCGACGTAGACCTCCATGGCGACGAACGTCTCCACGCTCGAGGCCTCGTCGACGCCGGCTTCGTCGCGATATCCCTCGTACTGGCCGAACACGACGCGTTCCGGATCCATCGGGCGGATCGCTCGGAAGACTTTGATCGTCTCGTGATGCAACGAGTCCGCGTCCATGCGTGCCGGTGGGGCCAGCGCCACGAAGCCGAGCAACTGGAACAGGTGGGTGGAGATCATGTCCCGGAACGTGCCCGTCGATTCCATGAACTCCACCCGGCCCTGGACGTCGATCTGTTCCGGCACGTCGATCTGCACGTAGCAGATGTGCTGATGGTTCCACACCGGCTGGAAGATCCCGTTGGCGAAGCGCAGCGCGAGGATGTTCTGCACGGCTTCCTTGCCGAGGAAGTGATCGATCCGGTAGATCTGGCGCTCCTCGAAGAACTCGTGCAGGGCCTCGTTGAGACTGCGGGCCGATTCGAGGTCTTTGCCGAACGGCTTCTCGAGGACGATCTTCGCCGCACCGGGGACGTCGAACGTGGCGAGCATACGGACGACGCTCTCCGTCGCCGACGGTGGAACCGCGAGGTAGTAGAGGATCTCGCAGTCGCTGCCCACCTCCTTGGCCGCCTCTGCCACCGCCCTCTCCAAGGCGGCGCCGTCGTCCGCGGACGTGGGTACGAAGCTGATCCGCCGGGAGAACTCCTGCCACGCGGCGTCGTCGACCGTCCCCCGGTAGACGTCCACGGCCGCGTGCACCATCGGAAGGAAGGTGTCCTCGATCTCCGGCCCGGTGCGGCTGGAGCAGACGACGCGGAAACGCTCGGGCAGCAGGCGGAGTTGCCAGAGGTGGAACACCGCAGGGAACAGCTTGCGCTGGGCGAGGTCGCCCGTGGCGCCCATGACGACGAGGACATGCGGGGCGAGCGGCGTCTCGTCGGCCGCCTCGGTCGGAGGCCGGCCTCGAGCAGCGGATTCCGCGTGCATCCTCATCCGAGTCCCGCCCGGTCCAGCGCGTCCTCGGCGGCGCTGATGTGCCCCAGCGCTTCCGCGAAGGCTGCGGCGGCGATCCCGGACGGGACGCTCTGCGGCTCGAACTCGCCGGTGAGGAGGTCGCGGACGTCACCGAGCGCCTCGTACGCCCGGTTGCGGGCTTCCTCGAAGGTCATCATGTCCTGGGGTCGCACGCCGCCTCCCGATGTTGGTGTGTCGTCACGAAGGCCTCATGGACATCGCACCACCGCCACCTCTCCCCGGGTTCCGTCGATCGACGATCGGGTGGCCGAGAACGCCGGCATGCGCCCGGGCGTGTCGCATCGGCGAGGAGTCGCAGCACCCGACGTGACCGCCCGTGAGGCACATCCGTGAACGCGATCGCGCTTCTCGCAGTGCGGACACTGCACCACCGTCGAACGCGCCTACGTGACGGTGCTCGCGTCATCGGCCATGACCAGACTCCCGAGGTGGACGGCTCGCTTCACTGTCTCAGCCCGGTCGGGACGTCGAACGGGTCCCGCGGGGTCAACCTCGGGGAGGGCCGTCGCCCTCCCGGGTCGACTCCGATGCCACGGGCCTGCCGGCCCGCTCGATCCTCTGGAAGGTCGAGTTCTGGACGGACGGTTGCGGTCCTATCGCGGTCTCCGGCGCGATGCGCGAGATCAGCGACCCGCCCTGGAGGAGCAGCCGGCTCACCGCGGCGGGTCGACCGTCTCTCTCGGCCGTGAGCATCACGCGCCTCCGCCAGGGACCGGCAGCTCGCCGAGGGTGACCGTCATCGTGCGTGGCTCCGCGGTCGGCGGACGCGTGATCGTGAGACGGACGACATCGCCGGGCCGCTGCGCGGCGATCTCGGCCTGCACGTCCTGAGCCGTGCGGATCTCCTGGTCGTCGATCCGCGTGATCAGATCCCCGACCTGTACCCCGGCCCCGAGGGCCGGGCCGGCTGGGTCGACCGCGGCGACCGCGGCACCGACCGGCTCCCCGCGGTCGTTCGTGACGGTGACGGCGCTGATCCCGAGCGCCGCCCGCCCGGAGTGGACCACCCGCCCGTTCTCGACGATCTGCTGGGCGATGTCGCGGGCGATGTCGCCCGGGATCGCGAAACCGATCCCTGCTGCGGCACCGCCCGTACCCGGGTTCACCGCAGCCAGCGTCGGCACGCCGACGACCTCGCGATGCAGGTTGACCAGCGCTCCGCCGGAGTTGCCCGGATTGATCGGAGCACTCGTCTGGATCGTCTGCCGCAGCACGGTTCCCGGTACTCCGTTCGCCGGATCCGGCGGCTCAGGCACCGCCCGCCCCAACGCCGACACGATCCCCTGGGTCACACTGCTCTCCAGGCCCAACGGGCTGCCCATTGCCAGGACGATGTTGCCGACCTGCACATCACGGCTGGAACCGAAACGGGCCGGCACGAGCCCCACAGGGTCCTCCACCCGGATCACCGCGAGATCCTCGGGCGCGTGGGAGTACACCAGCTTCGCGGGGCGGACGGCGCTGCTGTTGGCCAGCCTGACCTCGAACGCCGACGCCGTCCCCACGACGTGGGCGTTCGTCACGATGTGGCCGTGGTTGTCGAACACGACGCCCGAACCGACCGCCCCGTCGCGCGTGATCTCGACGACCGAGGGGAGCACGTCGTGCACCACGGACGTGAACTCCGCTTCCAGTGACTCGGCCGTCCCCGACACCGGGGGCGCCGGCTCGTCCGCGCTGGTCGAGCACCCCGCCAGCGCAGCGGCCACCAGCAGGAGCGCGAGAGCAGCACGTGGCAGCAGGGGACGTCCGACAGCGGCCGTGTGGACGCGTCTCGTCCGTTCACCGTGCAGGTCACCTCGGGGCTGTCCCACAGACATGCCGCGATGGTGCTCCCGACGGTGGGTGAGGTCGTCGGTCCGTCGGGACGAGGCGCCGACCAGGGTTCGACCTCGGGAGCCGGGACGCCGGCGGCGGCCCGGTCCGGCGGACCGACTCACGTGAAGCCCTGCAGGACGCGCCAGGCTCGTACCGCGACGTGCATGTTGAGTCTGCTTTCGACGGCGTTGAGATCGAGGCCGGTGAGCTGGCGGATCCGGCGGAGCCGGTAGCGCAACGTACTGCGGTGGATGAGAAGTACACGCGCGGTGCAGTCGTAGTTGCCGCCGCACTCGTAGTACTGCCACAGGGTCTCGACCAGTTGGGTGCGGTTCGCCTTGTCGTAGTCGATGAGGCCGCCGAGCCACTCCCGGACGAAGCGCTCGGTCTCGACGGTGTCGCCATCGGCCAGGAGCCGGTAGATGCCGAGCTCGTCGTAGGCAGTGACACCCGTCGCGACCACGGCCGCCTGCCGGATCCGCAACGCCCGGAGCGCCTGGTCGTAGGAACGGGGAACCTGCGACGGGGCGGTGACGAGCCCGCCGACCCCGATCGAGAGTTCGGCCGAGTCGAGGCGCCGGGCCAGGGCGGCTTGCAACCCGCGCCACGGGTCGCCGTCGCACCATTGCGCCGGGCGGGGCACGATCGCCACGATCCCACCGGGCCTCCGCGCGAGCAACGCACGCTCGTGCAGGGTCGTCGCGACCGCGCGGTCGACGGCCTGTTCCACCGTCTCGTCGCGCAGCCCGCAGGCCGAGCTGACGACCAGCACAGTGAGCGGGACGGTCAGGTCGTGGCCGAGAGCGGCCGAACGGGAGAGTGCGCTCTCGTCGTCCGTTCCGGACAGGAGGTCGTCGACGAGGTCCCGACGCAACCGCAGCTCGGTCTCGGCCAAGGCCCGGAGGTGGGTGAGCTCCACCGCCAGCACGACGGCGCCCTCCTCGAGGGCCACCAACTCGTGCTCGCCGACGCAGTGGCCCGGATCGAACAGCGCGAGCGCCCCCAGCACCTCATCTCGCGACTGCGCGAGGGCGACGACGCGGTCGCGGTCACGCACCGGTCGACGCGCCTCACGCACCCTCGCGAGCACCTCCTCCCGGCGGGACGTCGAACGGCCGGAGTGGGGCGGGCTGCCCGGCCCGGCCCAGACGCGGATGTTGCCGAAGCGGTCCTCCACCGCGACCGCCAGGTCGGTCAGCTCGTGCACCGCGCCTGCAATCCCGCGCACGCCCGCACCGGACACGGCGACGGCCATGAGGACTTCGTGGATACGCCGCCGCCGCTCGAGGTCGACGACGTTCGCTCTGAGCTGCTCGTTGACGGCGGCGAGCTCGACGGTGAGGCGACGCAGCTCGGCCGCTCCTTCCTGCTCCTTGCAGTGCAGCGCGGCGCTGCTGACCGCATCGCCGGCCTGATGCGCGAGCATCCGGAGCAAGGACTGCTCGTGCTCGGAAGGCTCCTCGTCGGCGCCGACGATGATATAGCCGCAATGCCCGCTCACCGCTCGCATCGCGAACGCCCGTACCCAGGCCGCACTGCTGGTGACCGGCCCGTCGGCGCCGTCGAGCGAGACGAGCTGCTGCGCGACCTCGTCGCTGGTGATCTGACGGCCGTTGGGCCCGCGGAGCATGCTCCCGTCGCCGGTCAGCCAGCTGGCCACGACGCGACACGGAGTGAGTGAGGGGATCGCGCCGACGGCCAGATCAAGGATCTCTCGGACGTCGAGCCGGTCGAACATGAGCATCGACATCACGAACAGCGAGCTCATCTGGGACATCCGAGTCCGCACCAGGACATCGTGCTCCGTGGAGCAGGTCATTCCGCACCTCCCTGCCCGCGGTGCTCGCAGAGCCCGAACGAGTCGGCACCGGAGACCCACCGCTCGAGCGCGGACATGCACCACGGGTTCTCCGCGAGGAGGTTGCCGATGGGCATCTTCGGGTGTGCCCTGACCGCGTCGACGAGCATGGCCGCGTCGAACCGCCGCACGTCGTACAGCCACAGGAGCGCCTGCAGGTACCGCGGCGCGAGGTCGTTGATCGCCGCCTCGTCGCCGACCAGCTCGTCGGCGCCGGGAGGATCGCACAGCACCCAGGACGTCTCGCCTTCGGCCCTGACGAACGGGAAGCAGGCGGTGCCGACGACGTCCCTCTCCGCTCGTCGGAGACCCTGATCATCCGGACGGCGGACCACCGGCCTCACCACAGGTAGGTCTCTGTCGCGAGCTCGGCGCCCCAGCTGGTCGGGGGCCGGCCGAGAAGGGACCTCGACGCGGCGGCGTACGAGGTCGGGATCGGTGGGATCAACGAGGTACGAACACTCGTCCCCGTGCTGCATGCCGGCCCCCCGGAAGGCGGGCACGATCCGGTCGCGCTGCTCGGATCCGGTGTCGAAGCAGCAGATGTGGTCGCCCGGGCCGAGGACGACACCGTCGAGCCCGGACGGCGGTCCGGACGTGGTAGGAAGATCGGGCCGATGGATTTCCGGTGCAGCGACGCCCACGGTCTCTTGTCTCCTGGCAAGGGGCGGGCTGCTGGTCGAACCCGAGAACCACTTTAGTGGGGCGCTCCCCGTATCACCAGCGTTCCCCGGTGCTACGGAGCGGTTGGCCGGTCTGCCGGCCGGCTACGTCGAACAACGCCGCGGCCCCACAGGGTCTCTGTCGACCACGCACTCCCGTCCAGGCCGGAGAGCACATGCCGCCCGCCTACAGGCCCGGTCGGGTGAGGGTGCCGCATTCACGGGGGGCCGGTGCTGCCGCAGCGTGCCTCTGTTGGCCTGGGTGTCCATGCTCGTTCGGTGATCGCGTGCGGGATCGACGACCAGGTGGGGAGATCCGGACTGTGCGGTTGTCGCCGAGGACTCCGCAGGTCGTGAACTGGAGCAGGGCGTTGCCGGGCCCGGACGAACAGGTCCCGGTCGGGCTGGACGTGCACGTGATCTGCGACCACGACAGCCCCCACAAGGCCCCGACGATCCAGCGCTGGCTCGGGGCTCACCCGCGGCTCCACAGGCACTGCACCCCGACATACTCGTCTTGGCTCACCAGGTCGAACGCCGGTTCGCGCCGCTCTCCGACGAGCAGCTCCGCGCGGAGTGCACCACATACCTGCACGCCCACGAACGCGACATCCGAGTTGGATCTCAACCTGGAGCGACGACCCGCGCCCGTTCGTCTGGGCCAAGACCGCCGACGAGATCCTGGAACGACTCGCCGCACCTCTGACCGGACTCCTGGCGCAGGACACCAGGGCGCGATGTCGCGCCAGCGCACCGCCAGCTCCGGTTCCAGGAGCTCCCGAACCTGGATCACCGACCGGAAGGACACGGTTCGCAGCTGCGGGAACAGACCCAGTACACCGGCCAGGTCGGTCCCGTCGGGCCGCATCACGACGGGACCGCCGCGCGGCCCGGCCGTGACCGTGATCGCCCCGGTGAGCTCCAGGAACCGCAGGGCCTCCCGGAGGGTGCCGCGACCGGCGGAGAAGCGGGCCATCATGTCCCGCTCGCCGGCGAGCCGGGTCCGGGGTTCGAGCGCGTCGCCCGTGATGCCGTCGACGATCCGCTGCGCGATCATCAGCGGCACCTTCTGCGGCCGCGCAGGTCCGGCCGCCGGCGCGGGGACCGGGCGTCGGTGTCGGACCCGGGCGACTCCGTCGACATGGCTGCACCGCCTCGCGCTCCTACGACGCGCAGGTTTGCAGGAGCAGGCGGCTTTCTGCTGCTCGAGCGTGCGTGGTCGCTCCGAGCGCGGCGGCGGTCCTGCTCAGGCCAAGCAGGTGAGCGGGCGTCCGCCGTTGTAGGTGACCATGTGGCCCAGCGCCCCGATCACGTCGATCGGCGCGTCCCGCTCGGCCCCGGCCAGCTCGGCGTACGCGCGGTGGAGGTTGCCGACGATGCGCTCGGCGTCGGGCCAGTCCGCGAAGCGGCCGAGGTCGGTGTCCTGTGCGGCCTGCAACG
>NZ_JBEZDN010000166.1:0-15004 GCF_040648315.1 Pseudonocardia sp. NPDC049154 | reverse complement strand
CGCCGCCCAGGTCGGCGACCTGCGCGACCGGCTCGCCGGCCTGGATGCCGCCCCGCACGCCACCAGACCGCGCTGGACGAGGAGCACGCCCGGACCCGCGACCTGGTCGAGGCGCACCGGGCCGAGCTGGCCGCCCGCGACGACGCCCTGGCCGCCGCCCACGCCGAGCACGCCGCCGAGCTGGAGCGGCTACGCCGCGACGCCGCTACGACGGCCGACGACGCCCGCGCCCGACACCACGCCGCGCTCGAGCAGCAGCGCGCCGAGCTCACTGCGGCCGCCCACCAGCAGGCCGCCGAGCACGCCGGACAGCTCGCCGCGCTGCACCGCCAACTCGGCGCCGCCGACCACGAGATCCGCGAGCTGCGCGCCCGCCTGGCCGCCGCGCCCAAAGACCGGAGCGACTAACGATCACGCTGGGCCCGTCGAGTAACGAGGCGCCGCGGCAGCGCGGAGCAGCGCGACCCCTTCGCGGTACTCGCAGTAGCGCTCAGGCACCCACCCCGACCCCACCCAACTGTGCCCGCTACGTGCCCAACTTTCGGCCCCCGTCCCGCCCGTACGGCGGTAGCTTGCCTACCCGGCTAGCCGCTCCAGATGCGCGGTGTCGGCCAGGCTGACAAGGGCACGGTTGCGCCAGTAGTCGTCGAGCCTGAGATGAGGGGACTGCCCAGGGTTCGGTTGACTCGTCGACCCCGCTCGCGCGGCCGCCTGGGTTCGTCTTAGACGTCGTTTCAGAGGTCGGCGTGTTGGTCCTGTGTGGAGCCACGCTGGTTGCTGATCATGTTTGGCGATGGCGAGGCGATCTTGTGTCGAGCGATTGGTCAGCGACGAGCTGTGGGCCTTGGTGGAGCCGCTGCTACCGAAGCCGCCCAAACCGAAGCGGGGGCGGACGGGCCGGCCGCGGGTCGCGGACCGGGCCGCGCTGGCCGGGATCGTGTTCGTGCTCAAGACCGGGATCAGCTGGAACGCCCTACCCGCCGAGCTCGGCTGCGGGTCCGGGGTGACCTGCTGGCGGCGGCTGCAGCAGTGGCAGGAGGCCGGAGTGTGGCAGCAGCTGCACCGGGTGATGCTCGACCGCCTCGCCCAGCAGGGCCTGCTGGACTGGTCGCGCGCCGCGGTGGACAGCGTGAGCGTGCGGGCCAAACGCCGCGGGGAGGCCACCGGGCCCTCGCCGACCGACCGCGGCAAGGCCGGCAGTAAGTACCACGTGCTCTGCGACCGAGGCGGGCTGCCGCTGCACGCCGTGGTCACCGGGGCGAACACCCACGACAGTCGGATGCTCGCCCCGCTGTGCGACACCAACCCCGGCGTCCGTGAACACGCCGGACGGCCGGGGCGTCCGCGCAGGCGGCCGGACAAGCTGCACGCCGACAAGGGCTACGACTATCCCCGCTGCCGCCGCTACCTGAGCAAGCGCGGGATCGGGGTGCGCATCGCGCGGCGCGGGATCGAGGACTCCACCCGGCTCGGGCGGGTCCGCTGGGTCGTCGAGCGCACCATGTCCTGGCTGCTGGACTTCCGCCGTCTCGCCCTGCGCTACGACCGCGCCGAAGCGACGATCACCGCCCTGTTGTCGCTGGCCTGTGCCCTGATCTGCCACCGCCGCCTCGCCGGACACCGGCCGAAACCGGCGTGACGATCGGCCCCGGTGCTCGCCCCGGATGCTCGCCCCGGTGCCGTCTACGAAGTCGAGGACGCGCCGGACGAGGCCAGCGGTCGCCAGGCCAGCCACTCCAGGGCCCGGTCAGCCTCAGCGGGCTCGAAGCGGTGCGGATCGAACGGCCCGCCCGCCCACTCGAGGCGCTCAGCGTGGTCGGGATGGGCGGGGTCGGCCATGACGGCCGCGAACTCCTCATACCCCCAGACCCCGCCGACATCCTCGGGCGGACACGCCCCCTGCCCAGACACGCAACGCGGGTAGCGCACCCCCGCCTCGGCGGCGAGGACCTTCTCCACAGTGAGCTCATGAGCCCAGTTGTCGCCGAAGTCGTAGACGTAGCCGAACCGGTCGCCCAGCTTGACCAGCCGGAACAGCTTGGCCCTGGACTCATCGGTGACATGCTGGGAAGGCCAGTCCGGGTCCGGGATCCCGTAGCGGCGCCCGGCGATCTCGAACTCGTGCAGATGCGAGTTCGTCCAGCCCATCACCGACTGCACCACCTCGTGCAACACCGACAAGTCGATCTCGCCGGGCACCTGCACCCGACGCCGGACCGGCGGCGCCACCCCGGCCAGGACGATCTCCAGCTCGAAGATCTTCGTCTTCGCAGACACACGAGGCGCGGGCATGCCCCGATGCTGTCAGCCCCGCCGACACCAGGACCGGGCCCACCACTTCTGAAATGACGTCTTAGAGCACGCGCCGAGGCGCTTAACGGAGCAGGCCACGACGCCGCGGGGCGGCTCGCCTCACCCACATGGCAGAGCTGCTACGGACGTGATGTCGACACCCCGCGGTAGGCGACTACGTCATCAGTTGGGACCAGCGCGCGGGTTCCGGTGCTCATCTGGAGACGTGGGTGTTCAACGGATCCCTGAAACTGGACTGGTCAGACGATCTCGAACCCCTCTGCTGGTCGTCGGTCTCGGTCGGCGCGGTTCCGCTTGGCGACGCGTCAGTGCCCAGCGATGCCTGCGCCTCGCCGCGTGTTGACGGGTGGTCGGGCCGGCGCTAGCCTCCCTGTTCATGGCAGAGGAAACTGTCGTCAACAGGGTGCAGCGTCGGCGCGCAGCGACCGTCGAGGAGATCCTCGAAGCCGCGTGGGTGCTGGCGGCGCAGGACGGCCTGGCCGGGCTGTCCCTGCGCCATCTCGCTGGGCGGCTGCAGATGCGCCCGCAGTCGCTGGCCTGGTATTTCCCGAGCAAGAACTCCCTGTACGACGCCCTGTACGCACGCGGCCACGAGGACTTCCGGCGGCGGCTCGCGGAGGCGGGTCCGCTGGACGTGCCGTCCGCTGCCCGCAGCTTCGCGGCGTTCTGCGTGGAGAATCCGCCTCGCTACCAGCTGATGACGCAGCGCACGGTGCCCGGGTTCGTCCCGTCCGACTCGGCGGCGGCGCTGGCGCGGGAGACCTTCGGCGCGTGGCGGCGGGCTTTGCAGCGGGCGGGGGTGAACGACCGGGCACACGTCGACGTTCTCACGGCATTGGTGAAGGGCCTCGTCGACCAGCAGATCACCGTGGACCCGACGGGCGACCGCTATCTCCGCCACCTCGAGTTCGTGATCGACATGTTCACCCGGGCCGTCGCGTCCCACCCGCCGATCGGGGCGGCATGACAACCGCGGCGGATCTCGCGACCCCGTTCCGCGTCCGGATCGGGGTGCGTGCCTACGAGCTGGACGCTCAGGGACACGTCACGACTGCGGTCTACCTGCAGTACGGCGACCACGTGCGGTGGAAGCTCCTGCAAGCCGCCGGGATCGACCTGGGTGAGCTACGCCGCGCACGGCTGGCGCCGGTGACGCTGGAGACCACGGTTCGCTTCGTTCGTGAGCTGCGCATGGGGCACGAGGTGGACGTCTCCTGCGTCTTCCTCTGGACTGGCGGCCGGGCCGGACGGGTGTTCCAGCAGCTGCACCGGGTCGACGACGGGGAACTGGTCGCCGAGATCAGCAGCGTCGGTGGGCTGCTCGATCTCGACGATCGGCGTCTCGTGCCCGCACCGGATGCGCATTGGCGCCGCCTCGCCCGCCGGCCCGAGCTGCTCGGCCTGGCCGCCGCCGACGACGGGGCCGCGCCGTGCTGACCGACCTCCCCGGGGTGCAGGTGGGGCACTCGACCGACCCGCAGGCGCAGACAGGCTGCACGGTCGTCCTGTTCCCGCCGGGGACTGTCGCCGCGGCCGAGGTGCGTGGTGGCGCGCCCGCCTCGAGGGAGCTCGCCGTCCTCGCACCCGAGGCCACGGTCGCGCACATCGACGCCGCGGTCCTCACCGGCGGGTCCGCGTACGGCCTGGCCGCCGTCGATGGCGTCCTGCGGTTCTGCGAGGAACGCGGCCGCGGCGTGCCGACCCCCGGCGGGCCAGTGCCGATCGTCCCCGGCCTCGCGCTGTTCGACCTCGGCGTGGGCGACCCGCGCACCCGGCCGAACGCCGAGGCCGGCTACGCCGCAGCAGTCGCCGCCGAACGCGACGAACCAGCCGGCCTCGGCCCAGTCGGCGCTGGGACGGGCGCCCGGGTCGGACACCGGCACGGTGCCGCTGCAGCAGGGCCCGGCGGTATCCGGGCTGCGACGGCCCGCCACGGCGAGCTCGTGGTCGGCGCCCTCGTCGCGGTCAACGGATACGGCGACATCGACGTCGACGGCCGCGGCCTCGACCGCCTAGCCACCGACCTGGCGGCCGGCCAGGAGCTCGGTCCCCGGGCGCTGTTCGGCCACACGACCATCGGCGTGATCGCGACCAACGCCCGGCTCGACAAACTCGGCTGCCTGATCGTCGCCCAGGGCGCGCACGACGGGCTCGCCCGTGCGATCACCCCGGCGCACACCCGGTATGACGGCGACGCCTTCATCAGCGCGGCGACAGGCGCCGTACCGGCGGAGATCGACGCCGTGCGGGCCCTCGCTGCGGCCGTGGTCGAACGCGCGATCCGCACCGCCTCGCCCGCGCACAGCCAAGACGGTCGGGACGGTCAGCGCCGGAGTCCATCGACGTCGCGAGGACGTGCGAAACGCGTTAACGACGAGGCCGGTTAACGACGAGGCGTTGCGACGGGCTGCCGAAACGCACGGCCGCGCCGGGAGTCTGCTTCGCGCGACATCTCCCAGCGCGAGTTCGCCGGTGCGTTCGGAGTGCACTACCACTGCTGGGGGGCCCTCGAGCGCGGCGAGTACTGTCCCAGCCTGCATCTCGCCCTGCGCACCGCGGAGTACATCGAGGTGCCGGTGGAGGCCGTGTTCGCGCTCCGACCGTTCTCCGGCATCGGGGCGCCCGACGGCCGGCCTCGTCGGCGAGGTCGCACGGCTTTGAGTCGAGGTCGCGCGCTGGCGCGGCGCCCACCCGAACGGTGACTTGGCGCTGGGAACGTTGATGGCCGCCGGGCATCTCGACGGTGACGGCGGCGCGGTGCTGTTCACCCCGGCCCGTGCGGTCGGCCTCGCCCGCACGCGGTCAAGGAGTACCCGCACCGGTTGCGGCTGCGACCCCGCGCGCTGGCAGGCCGGTCGACCGGACGTTGACTGCGTCAACATTCCGCGACCGCCGGGCGCGGAGCCTGGTCGTCGTGGAGGACCTCGACTCGATCGCCCGCCGATCCCAACGCGGCTCGCGGGCCCGGTGTCGTTCGTCCTTTCGCACCGCGACCGGCTCATCGTCACCGGCTCGAACGGCGCGGGGAAGCCGACGCTGCTGCACATCGCCCCCGGTGACCTGCTGCCGAACACCGGGTCGGTCCGGACCTCCGGTGGCACCCGCATCGGCTTCCGCCGCCGCCAGGAGAGCCGACCTGCCGCCGGACGGGCGAGCGAGGTGTTCTCCGACCACCTCGGTTCGCTCGTGTCAGAGGGCAGGCTGTCCTCGTCGGAGGGAGGCGGTCGGGTTGTCCCAGCTCGGCCTCCTGCGGCCTCACGAGGCGGCCAAGCGGGTCGGGAAGCTGTCCACGGGGCAGCAACGCCGCCTCGATCTCGCACTCGTGCTGGCGGCACGTCCGCACGTCCTGCCGCTCGACAAGCCCACCAACCACCTCTCCATCGCAGCCGTCGACGACCTGAGCGAGGCGCTCGGGGCGACGCGGGCCGCTGTCGTCCTGCCCACCCCCCCGATCGGCTGCTCCGCGACGTCCGCGAGGTGGCGCCACCTGGACTTGTCTCCCTTGGACGCGGCGGTGGACGCGGCGGTGGACGCGGCGGTGGACGCGGCGGTGGTCACGGCCGCGGGGCCGGTGCGGGCATGAGCGAGGCTGCGCACGCTGCGGCCCCCTGGCGTCGGGGAACTTGCCGCCGAGCTTCAGCGTGCACGCGCGGATGCGGTGGCCGCACCGGGCGCCGATGGCCCGGCCCGCGGCGGTCGACCCGGTGAAGGCGACCTTGTCGACGAGCGGGTGCTCGACCAGCGCCGCGCCCGTCGCGGCGTCGCCGGGCAGGATGGTCAGGACCCCGTCGGGGAGTCCGGCCGCCGTGGCCGCCTCGGCGAACACGGCCGCGTCGAGCGTCGTCTCCAGCGCGGGCTTGAGCACCACCGAGCACCCCATTGCGAGGGCGGGTGCGAGCTTCATGGCGGCCAGCGACTGCGGGAAGTTCCACGGGGTGATCGCGGCGACCACCCCGACCGGCTCCCGCCGCACCAGCGTGGCGCCCGACGGGCTGGGCCGCAGCTCCTCGGGGTCCCGCTCGGCGACGAGCCGGGCGTAGCGGCGGAAGGTCGCGGCGGGACCGACGCCGTTCGCCTGGCGGGTGACCGGTGTGCCGTTCTGCCTGCTGACCAGCGTGGCGGTGGCCTCGCCGCGGCGCTCCAGCTCGTCGGCAATGGGGTCGAGGACCGCCGCGCGCTCGGCGGGCGTGCGGCGGGACCAGGTGCCGTGGCGCAGGGCGGCGTGGGCCGAGCGCACCGCCCGGTCCACGCCGGCCGCCCCGGCCACGCCGACCGAGCCGATGTGCTCCTCCGTGGCGGCCTCGCGGACGTCGACCCGCTCGGTCGTGCCGAGCGGCTGCCACGCCCCGTCCACGAACAGGTCGCGGTGTGCGGTCACGAGCCCGCCCCGGTCAGGGTCTGCGCGATCGGCGGCGATTCCGCGGTGAACCCGACGGCGCGGAACCACGAGCCCTCCCGCTCGACCTGGCGTTCGGCCAGCGCGGCGAGATGGCGCCCGGCCGCGCCACGCGGGTCCTGGGCCAGCGCCACGAGCGCCCGCTTCATCCGCGTCGTCTGTTCGGTGACGGCGGCCAGCGGCAGCGCCCCGTCGTCCGGGCGCGGCCGCGGTTCGGCGAGCAGCCGGGTGACCTCGGCGCTCCCGACGCCGGTCCGGTCCAGCTCGCGCAGGGCCCGCCGGTAGTCGTCGTTCTCGACGACGGCGTAGCGGTACTCGTGCTCGTGGTTCGCGGCGAGGTGCTCGAGGGCCGCCGAGATCAGCATCGCCTGCTCGCGGGCGAAGTCCGCGTCGGCGGGGAGCTCGGGCAGCACGGTCTCGAGCAGCCTGCGCCGGATGGATAGGAGCTGTCGGGTCACGGTGGGGATCACGGCTCAGTCCTCCTGCACCAGGGCGGTGAGCTCGGCGCAGAAGCGCGCGCCCAACCCCGGGGTAGATGAAGTCGTACATCACGTCCAGCTGCGTCATCCGCAGCTCGGCGTTGCGGGGTGCGGTGGCGATCAGCGAGATCACCGACCAGTACAGGGCGTAGACCCGGTAGTAGGTCAGGCGCTCGCGGTCGACCGGCAGCCCGGAGAGCCGCTCGTAGTCGGCGAGGAACCGCTCCTGCTCCACGAGGCCCGAGCAGAGGAACTCGCCGGACTCGCCGGGTGAGCCCCAGGCGGGGAGCATGGCGTAGGCCAGGTCGGAGTGGCGGTCGCCGAGGTAGCAGAGCTCCCAGTCGATGACGGCCTCGATCGTGCCGGTGGTCTCGTCGAACAGGAAGTTGCCGTTGCGGTAGTCGCCGTGGAGCAGCGAGACGCGGTCGACGACGGGGCGGTGGCGCCACAGCCACTCGCGCGTCATCGCGACCGCCGGGTGCGGCTCGTAGGCGTCCTCGTCCCAGACGCGGTCCCAGAACGCGAGCCGCCAGTCGATCGCCTCGGTCCTGCCGGCGGCGGGCATGTCGAGCCCGGGCAGGCTCGCCCCGGAGAAGTCGTGGGCGTGCAGCCGGGCGAGGTGTGCCACGAACTGGGGCGCGAGCTCGGCGGAGAGCCGAGGCCCGTAGACCGTGCCCAGGCCGGTGGCCAACGGGGCGCCACCGGTCGGGGCGGTGACGCCGCCGACGAACCCGGTGACCATGGCGGGGGAGCCGAACACATCGGGATCGAGGCAGAGCCACCGGGGCTCCGGCACCGGCAGCACCCCGCGGACCGCGCCGAGCGCGGAGAACTCCCGCTCGACCTCGGTCTCGCAGCAGGCCCCGTGCGACTTGATCCGCAGCACCAGCCGCTCGGGGCCCGAGCCCTGGTCGAGCCGGAAGGAGAAGCACTCGTTGGCGCCGCCGCCGGACATCTGGGTGACGCCGGTGAGCGAGAACGACCCGCTCAGCCGGGTGCGCAGGAAGGCGTCGAGCCGGGAGTGCACCTCCTCGACGGTGAGCCCGGCCCGGTGGGGCTGGGGCGCGGTCCCGGCGGGCGGTGGAGCGCGGCGAGGTGGCCGACGAACTGCGGGGCCAGCTCTGCGGCGAGTCGGGGCCCGTAGACGGTGCCCAGGCCGGTGGCGAGCGGCACCGCGTCCGTCGGCGCGGGCACACCCGAGACGAACTCGGTGACCATGGCGGGCGCGCCGAAGTGCTCCGGGTCGAGGGTCAGCCATCGCGGTTCGGGGACGGGCAGGATCGAACGGACCGCACCGAGCATCGAGAACTCGCGCTCGACGTCGGTCTCGCAGCACGCGCCGTGCGACTTGATCCGCAGGACGAGCCGTTCCCGTTCACCCCCGTACACCAGGGTGAAGGCATATCCCTCGTTGGCGCCGCCCCCGGACAACTGCCGCACGTCGGCGACCTCGAAGGCGCCGTGGAGCTGCGTGCAGAGGAACGCGATGAGCCGCTCGGTCGCCGTGGTCGGGGTGAGGCCGGTGCGGTCGCCGGGACCGCGCTCGCGGCGTCGGCCCCGTTCGTCGAGGATCGCTCGCAGGTTCGCCTCCATCGGCCGTGCCTCGGCCGGACGGTCGTCGTGGACCGCGTCGACGGTTCTCGTCATGACACTCCTTCGGATCATGGAGGGTGGCGGAGGGGCTCAGTTCCTGGACGTGAGCCCGTCGAGGACCTTGCGTGCCTCAGCGGCCATGCCTGGGACGAACTCCGCGATGGTGATCAGCTCGGTGATCGCGCTCGCGACCTGGCCGGTCATCACCAGGCTGTGCTCGGTGTCGCCCTCGGTCTGGGCCCGCTGCATGGACTCGATCTTGTGACGGACCAGCTCGGTCGGGTCCGCGCCCGGGTCGGCCGGCCCCTCCAGCAGGGCGGTGGAGGCCTCGTTGCGCAGGCCTCGGCACGGACCGTAGACGCCGTCGAACGCGACGTCGTCGCCCTCCCGGGCGGCGAGCAGAGCCTCGAGGTAGCGGGGGTGCCAGTCCGTGTTGTCGGTGGACAGGATGAACCGGGTGCCCAGGGCCACGCCGTCCGCGCCCATGGCCAGCGCCGCCGCGAGCGTGCGGCCGTCCCGCGCGCCGCCGGTGAGCAGTACCGGCACGTCGACGGCCTCGGTGATCGACGGGACGAGCACGAACGTGTGCATGCGGCTGGCCGGTGCGTGCCCGCCCATCTCGAAGCCCGCGGCGAGGACGACGTCCACCCCCGCCTCCGCGGACTTCACGGCCTGCCGGGTCGAGCCGACCTTGTGCTGGTGCACCATGCCGGCGTCCTTGATCATCCCGATGTATGGCCCGGGAAAGCCGGCCGAGGTGGTGAGCACCGTCAGCTGGGCGGCGAGCCCGGCGTCCGCCTCGCGCGCGGCGAGCACCTCGCGGACGTAGACGTCGGTGAACTCGACGACCTCGCCCGAGGCGTCGACGCCGACCGGGATGTTCACCGCGAACGGCCGGTCGGTCAGCGACGCGCACTCCTCGATGTGCGCCCGGAAGGTTCGGGCGCCTTCGCGGAGGTCCTCGGGCATCCCCGGCATGCTCACCGTGCCGAGCCCGCCCGCCTGCGAGACCGCCGCGGCGATCTTCGGGGTGCGGAAGGGGCCGAGGCCCTCCTGGACCACCGGGTGCTCGATGCCGATGAGCCGGGTGTAGCGAGTGCTCAGGGGGCTGGTCACGACTTCTCCTTCGATGAGGCGGTGACGACGCCGTGGAGCTCGCCACTGTCGATCCGGTCCCGCAGCACGAACTTCTGGATCTTCCCGGTCGGTGTCGTGGGCAGGGTGTCCACGAAGTACCAGTGGCTCGGGGCCTTGAATCCGGTGATCCGCTCCCGGCAGAAGGCCTTCAGCTCCTCGGCCGACGGCGGTGCGGTCGGGTCGGTGGGGACCACGACGGCCCCCACCTGCTCGCCCCAGTGGGCGTCCGGCACCCCGATGACAGCGACGTCCGCCACGCCCGGGTGCGAGGCGAGCGTGTCCTCGACCTCGCGCGGGTAGATGTTCTCTCCGCCGCGGATGATCATGTCCTTCAGACGGCCGGTGATCGTCAGGTACCCGCGCGCGTCCATGGTCCCGAGGTCGCCGGAGTGCAACCAGCCGTCGTCGAACACGTCGGCGGTCTCCTCGGGCTGCTCGAAGTACCCCACCATCGTCTGGTAGCCCCGTGCGCAGATCTCCCCGCGCGTCCCGATCGGGACCACCTCGCCGGTCGCCGGGTCGACGATGCGGACATCCACCAGCGGCAACGGCCTGCCGATGGTGCTCGACTGGTCCTCGGGGGAGTCGTCGAGCGCGGTCTGGGTGATGACGCCGTGCAGCTCGGTCTGTCCGAAGACGATCGTGAACCGACAGCCGAGCGCCGTCTTCGTCCGGACCACGAGCTCGGCGGGCACGAACGAGGCCCCCGACATGACCGTCTGCAGGCTGCTCAGGTCCCGGTTCGGGAGATCGGGGTGCCCGAGCACGGCCGTGAGCATGGTGGGGACCAGCAGGGTGATCGTGCCGCGGTAGGTCTCCACCAGCTCGAGGAGAAGGCCGGCGTCGAAGCCGGGCATGAGGACGTAGGTGCCCGCGACGGAGAAGGTGCCGATCTCGGTGAGCGCGCCGCCGCCGATGTGGAACATCGGCATCGCGTTCACCCACACGGCGCCGTCGGTCGCGCCGGCCCCGCGCGCGACCAGCCGCGAGGCGTTCAGGACCCCACGGTGGTGCAGGAGCGCTCCCTTCGGGAAGCCCGTGGTGCCCGAGGTGTACTGGATCTGGGCGGGGTCCTCCGGGCGCACGTCGGGCAGCTCGTGCTCGCCGCTCGCCGAGGCGAGGAACTCGTCCCAGTCAGCGAAGCTGATGGCCTCGCGCAGGTCCGGTGTGGCGGCGCGGGCCTCGCGCACCGTGGCCGTCAGGTCGACACCCCGGTATTCGGGAGCGTGCACGATGCCCGCGGCGCCGGAGCGCTGCAGGACGTACTCGAGCTCCATGCGCCGGTTCGCCGGGTTGACGGTCACGAGGATGAGGCCCGCGAGGCTCGCCCCCTGCTGCAGCAGCACCCACTCCGCGCAGTTGGGGGCCCAGATCGCGAGCCGCTCGCCGGGAGAGAACCGGGCCAGCAGCGCCTGGGCGACTCGCTCGGCGGCCGCGAGCAGCTCGGCGTAGGTCCACGTGCGCCTGCGCGCCGGGTCGGGGTCGGCGTCGACCAGCGCGACGCGGTCGGGATGGTCGGCCGCGCACTTGCGGAGGAGGTCGCCGAGCGTCATCTCCCAGAGCTCGTCGGCGTTTCCGGTCGCGGTCCACGAGGACAGCCCGGTCGACAAGGACATCATCGACTCCAGAGTTCGGGTGGGGTGGTCAGGGATTTCACGGTGCGGGGGCGGTGTGCCCCGGTCGGGCGACGACGAGCGAGACCTCGAAGGGGTAGCCGGCCAGGGAGGCCCGGAGTGCGTCCGCGGTTCCGGCGTCCGCCACGGTGACGACGGCCCGCGGTCGGGGGCCGCTCTCGTCGAGCCGGACGTCGCCGCCGGGGGCATGTTCGCCCGCGAGGCGACCGATCTCGGCCAACAGCGCGCGCGTGCGGAGCGCGGGCTTGGCAATCTTGCCGACCGGGGTCGTCGGCAGCCGGTCGAGCACGACGATCTCGACCGGTACGGCGGCCCGCTCGCCGATGTGGGCCCGGCAGTGGTCCAGCAGCTCCGCAGGCGTGGCCGAAGCGCCCTCGCGCAGCTGGACGAAGGCCATCGGGAGCTCGCCCTTCGACCGGTCCGGCCGCCCCACCGCGGCGGCGAGGTGGACGTCGGCATGGCGGACCAGGGCGTCCTCGATCTCCCTCGGATCGATGTTGTGCCCACCGCGGATGATCAGGTCCTTCGCGCGGCCGAAGATCCACACGTAGCCGTCCTCGTCGACCGAGCCCAGGTCGCCGGTGTTGCCCCACCGCCACCCGGCCGGGAGGTCCGCCGGGACACCGCTCGGGAAGTAGTCGGCGTCGAGCGCGGGATCGAGGTACCCCGCCATCGCGGTCGGGGTGCCGGTCAGCAGGACCCCGCGCTCCCCGACGGCGCAGTCCCGGGTCCACCGCCCGTCCTCGTCGAGCTCCACGGCCTTGACCCGGACGAAGGGCAGGGGCCGTCCGGCGGAGCCGACCCGCGGCCGCCGACCGTCGTCGAAGTGTCCGGTGGTGGTGCCGTGCAGCTCCGTCATGCCCCAGTTCTCGCGCAGCCAGATCCCGAACCGGTCGTGGAAGCGTTCGAGGACCTCCGTCGAGATCGGGGCGCCGCCCACGTGGAAGTCGCGAATGCAGCATCCCTCCGAGCCGCCCTGCCCGTGGAGCAACGCGGTGACGGTCGTGGGCGTGCTCAGCAGACTCGTCACCCGGTACCGCCGCGCGACGTCCCAGAACTGCGCGACCGCACGCGTCGAGCGGAAGCCCTCGCGGGTCAGCGTGAGCAGCGTGCCGCCGAAGAGCAGGGTCCGCAGGCCGAGCGAGACGGCACCGCCGCAGTGGAAGTTCGGCATGCCGTGCAGCGTGACCGTGTCGGTCTCGTTGCCCATGAGCCCGCCGACGTTCCACGCGACCGTCAGCTGGCCCGCCTGCGACATCCGCACCAGCTTCGGGGTGCCCGTAGTGCCGCCGGTGGGCATGACCAGGGCGTCCCGGTCGGGGTCGTCGTCCGGGGTGAAGGCAAGCCCACGCCCCGCGAACGGGCGCACCGCCGCGGCGAGGTCCCGGTCCGAGCCAGATTCGTCGACGGTGACCACGCGCCGCAGGGACGGGATCGCCCGGTGCAGCGCGTCCGCGCCGCCCTTGTCGACCAGGATCTCGGCCGTCGTGACGAGCGTCGTCGCCGCGGCCCGGTTCAGGATCGCGGCCAGCGCAGCGGTCTCCAGGAAGGGGTTGACCGGCACCGCCGTGCCCGCGGTCTGCGCACCCCACAGAGCGATCAGGCCCTCCGGGACCATCGGCAGCAGCAGCCCGACCACGCTGTCCGCGCCCGCGACGGCGTGGAAGAGGTTGGCCGTGTCCTCGATCCCCGCCACGAGCTCGGCGCGGGTGAGCACCCGCGCGGGAGTGAGCAGGTCCGGTGGCTCGATCAGCAGGACGGCCTGCCGGCCCGGGTCCTCTTCGGCGACCGCGCGCAGACAGCCCAGGATGGTGTCCGCGGGCCGCAGCTCCGCGGGGGAGTGCCGCTCGATCTCGACGACGTCCGCCGGGCCCCGGATGCGACGGCGGACCAAGGTCCGTTCAGGCAACGGAGATCCCGCCGTTCACGCTGATGACCTGTCCGGTGATCCGGCGGGACAGCGGGGAGGCCAGGAACAGGGCGGTCGCGGCGAGGTCGTCCGGCTCGGTCAGGCCCAGCCCGGCCCGCGCCACGATCCGGTCGAAGATCTTCTTGCTGAACTCCTGGGCCATCGCGCGGTCGTAGGACGCGGTGTTGACGATCAGGGACGGGGTGAGCACGTTGACCCGGATCCCGTCGTTCTTCGCCTCAATGGCGAGGGTGCGGCAGAACGTGATGATGGCCGCCATGGCCGCCCCGATGCCGGTCTCGCCCGGGGTCGGGACCTTCGCCGCGTCGCTGGCGATGCTGATGATCGAGCCGGCGCCGGCGGCGCGCATCACGGGCAGCACCGCACGGGTCATCAGCAGCGAGCCGACGGCCTGTTCGACCAGCACCGACCGCAGGTCGGCGAGCGGCATCGTGTGCAGCAGCGTGGGCTGGTACGGCGCGACGGTCGAGTTCACCAGCACGTCGATCCCGCCCAGCCGCCGCACGGCCTCGTCGGCGGCCGCCTGGGCACCCTCGGGCTCGTTCAGGTCGGCCGACACGAACTCGACCTGTGCGTCCGCCGCGACGGCCTGGACCGAGTCCACCGCGGCCTTGCCGCGCTGCTCGTTGCGGCCGACGAGGACGAGCCGGCGGCAGCCATTGTCGGCGAAGGCCGCCGCGGTGGCGAGGCCGACGCCCGACGTGCCGCCGGCGATCACGACCGACTGGTCGGCAAAGTCGAAACGCATGTCCAGGCTCATGGTGTCCTTCCGGGAGCGTGCGGCACCGCGCCGTACCGGGCTGGACGAGGGCCACACCGAGGCTCCAGGCGTCAGCATCGACACGAGACGTGGGTCACCGTCATGTTTGGTCAGACCGTAAACCCAAACTTGGACAGATCGCAACTGTCAGGGTGGAGTTCTGTCCAACAAGTCCGTGAGAGGCGGGGCCGTCGGCCGGAACGGACCCCGAGCACCCCTCAGCGCGACTCTCTGGTGTCGGCGACGACCGGGGTGAGGCTCACCGGCAGCGCCGTCATGCGGGGCTGGCCGGTGTAGCGGTCGAAGTAGCGGTCCGCCGAGACGAGACGGCTCGGGCTGCTGCCGGCCACGCGGGGGGCATCGCGGTCCCCGCCACCGCCGTGTCCGAAGGCCATGGACACCACACCGCGCCGGAGATGCGGATCCGCGGCCACGACGACGCGGATGCTCCCGACCTCGTTGGCGAGGATCGCCTCGTCGCCCTCCCGGAGACCCGTGGTCGACCAACTCGTCCGGGTGGAGATGGGCCGGGTTCGGTGGGGCGTCCCGCTGCTCGGGGGCGCCGAGCCGGGTCGGGGAGGTGTTGCACGTGTCGCCCTCGTGGCGGCAGATGAGCTGGAGCGCAGGTGGATAGGACGGCAGGGCGACATGCACGCCCGGCACCACGCGGCCTAGGAGGCTGCTGAAAAGGTCGCGGCGTGGGTTCGGGTGTTGATCTCGCCCGGCTGGCAGGCTGGGCGGGTGCAGGGTCGGTCTGATCCG
>NZ_JBEZDN010000165.1:0-15338 GCF_040648315.1 Pseudonocardia sp. NPDC049154 | reverse complement strand
GCGCCCCGCGGGGGGCCCGCGGTGCCCCCGGGGGGGGGCCGCCCGGGCGGGGGCCCCCCCCCCCCCCCCGACCAGGCTCGGGCCGCTCAGGCCGCGTCGAGGGCGGCGCGGGCGCCGCGCAGCGGGGCGCGGACGTTGCGCCGCACCCACAGCGGGTTCGCCGAGGCGCGCGCGGACTTCCGGGCCACCTCGGAGACGTGCTGCAGCCAGCCCAGGACGGTGAGCACCCGGTCGTCGACCGGGTCGCCGCCCAGCCGGCGCTGGGCCGAGCCCATCCGCTCGCCGACGGCGTCGGGCGGCCCGGCCAGCCAGTCGAGCACCAGCGGGCCGAGCTCCCGCCCCGCCCCGTGCATCACGGCGAACTGGTGCAGCGCCACGACGTCGAGCACCTGCAGCCCGGCGGGGCGGGCCTCGCACCAGTCGACGATCCCGGTGACCCGGCCCCCGGCGTCGGCGAGGAGGTTGACCGGGCTGAAGTCGCCGTGCACCCAGCCGACGGACGCGCGGCGGCCGCGGAGTGCGGCGTCGAGCCGGGCGGCGAGGGTGCGGGTGTCGGCGTGCAGCGCGCGCGGGACGAGCGACCGCACGCGGGACAGCGGCTCGTGCACCCAGGCGTCGAGGTCCTCCGGCCCGATCGGGCGGACCTCCCCCGTGTGCCGGTGCAGCTCTCCGATCACCTCGGCGGCGTGGTCGACGAACCCGGGGCCGCGGACGGGATCGCGCAGCACCGTGAGCCCGCTCTCCCCCGGCACCAGCGACTCGATCACGCAGTAGCTGCGGCCGATCTCGCCGGCACCGAGGACCTGCGGCAGCAGCGCGTGCAGGTGCCCGATCCGCGGGTCGGCGTGCAGCCGGTCGAGCACCTCGGTCTGCCAGGCCAGCCCACGGCGGCTGCGCGGGGTGTCGCACGCCTTGAGCAGCGCGCCCTGCTGGAGGGCACCCTGCTGCCCCGGCCGGAGCGCGCCGCCTTCCGGGCCGACCCGGACGACCACGGACTCCGAGCCGCCGGTCAGGCGCTCGCCGAGGGTCCAGCCCGCGCCGCCGGGCACGCGGTGCAGTAGGCTGTCGGCCCCGCCGATGCGGCGCAGCAGGCCCGCCGAGCGCAGCGCGTCGACCCGGTGGGCGAGGACCGGCGGCAGCCACCGCGCGGTCCCGATCATGATCACCAGCGCGACCACCGACTGCCCGACCAGCCACGCCAGGCCGGCGCCGACGATGCCGAGCACCGGCAGCAGCAGCCACGAGCCGCCGATCACCAGCACGGCGGCCGCCGCGGGCACCGCGAACTGGACGCGGCCGCGGCGGCGGACCCGCGCGGCGCTCACCGTCGCGGAGGTCACCGCGTACGGGACCGCGGCGAGGGCGGTGAGCGCGAGCGCGGCGGTGCCCTCGCGGGCGTAGCCGGCGCCGAACACCGAGAGGATCAGCGGAGCGCCCGCGGCGACCACCAGCGCCGCGGGCAGGACGAGGGTGAGCGAGCGGCGGATCGTCGCGCGGCGGGCGGCCTCGACGGCGTCGGCCGAGGCGGCGTCCGCGGCGGTGTGGGCGACCATCGACTGGTTCATCCCGGACGAGACCACGAACAGCGCCTGGGCGATCTGCCAGACGATGCCGTACGCGCCGTTGGCCTCCGGACCGAGCCGGCCGAGCACCAGCACGGGCATGCCGAACATCGCCGCCTGCTGGAAGATCGCGCCCGCGTAGTCGGCGCGGACGAACCCGCCGAGGTCCCGCGCCGTGATCCGCTCCACGGCGCCGCCCGCGGCCTCGTGCGCGCGGGTGAAGCGCGGCAGCGCCCGGGCCAGCAGCCAGACGTTCACGACCAGGACCAGCAGGGCCGTCGCGACCATCCAGGAGACGGCGATCGCGCCGGTCACCGTGGCGACCAGCGCGGCCAGCAGCAGGCCGACCTTGAGCACGGCGAAGACGCCGTTCTCCAGCGGGACGACCGTCGCCCGCCGGATCCCGGTCAGCACGTAGTCCTGCACCGTGAACAGCGCCCAGACCGGCGTCGCGAGCACGAAGAACACCGTGAGCCGGTCCTGGCCCACCGCCGCCACCAGGTCCGGCGCCCACCACCGTGCGCCGGCGGCGAAGGCCAGCCCGGCCAGCGCGGCGATCCCGCCCGCGGCCAGGTACCCGCCGATCACGAGCCGCCGCGCGGCCTGCCCGGCGACCGGGACGAACCGCAGCAGCGCGTAGGTCATGTTGAGGTGCGCGACGCTGCCCAACAGCATCACCGCGGAGAGCGCGGCCTGGTTCAGCCCGACGACGTGGGCGGGGAACAGCCGGGCGGCGAGGACCCAGTAGACGAGCCCGACGGCCGAGGTGAGGCCGGAGCCGAGGATGAGGGCGAGGCCGTCGCGGTGGGCGGCACCGCTGATCCTGCCGCTGATCCTGCCGCCGATCCTGCCGCCGATCCCGGTGCGGAGGACCCCCGCGCGCAGCGGGTGGCGGAGCCGGGCCCGCGTCCCGGTGGGTCGCGGGGGTTCGGGTTTCGGCGGGTCATCTGGCGCCCGTACGCCCCGGCTCTCCACCGGCGGCACGCTAGCAACACGGCCGTACGACGTCCGGGTGGAGTGAGGATGAACGCCCCCCGAACGACGTGCGGCGCTCCGCGGGAGACGGGCGGTGTCGCGGGGTCGCTCGACGGAGGGAGGTTCCGGTCACACGGGGACGGTTCGGGCAGGATCGGGGCCGGGGCCCGGGACGGGTCGGCGAGCGGGCCGTCCGGCGGCGGGGCGAGCATCACGCCCGCTCCGTGCCGGTCGCGGCGGGGTCCGAAGGTAGCGTCCACCCATGCCCGAGTTCCACCACACCGACGTGCTCCCGCTCGGGGACGACCGGACGGAGTACCGCGAGCTCGACCTTCCCGCCGGGAAGCTCGTCGAGGCGGCCGGCCGGACGTTCCTCGAGATCGATCCCACCACGATCACCGGCCTCGTCCGCGAGGCCGTCAAGGACATCCAGCACCACCTGCGGCCGAGCCACCTCGCCCAGCTCCGCGCGATCATCGACGACCCGGAGGCCTCCGGCAACGACCGGTTCGTCGCCACCGACCTGCTGCGCAACGCCTGCGTCTCCGCGGGCGGCGTGCTGCCGATGTGCCAGGACACCGGCACCGCGATCGTCATCGGCAAGAAGACCGAGACGGTCCTGACCGGCGGGGACGACGAGGAGGCGATCTCTCGCGGCGTCTTCCAGGCCTACGACGAGCTCAACCTGCGGTACTCGCAGATGGCGCCGCTGTCGTTCTGGGACGAGAAGAACACCGGGACGAACCTGCCGGCGCAGGTGGAGCTGTACTCGAAGCCGGGGCAGAAGCCGTCCTACGAGTTCCTCGTCATGGCGAAGGGCGGCGGCTCGGCCAACAAGACCTTCCTCTACCAGGAGACGAAGGCGCTGCTGAACCCGAAGCGGCTCGCCGCCTTCCTCGACGAGAAGCTCCGCTCGCTGGGCACCGCGGCCTGCCCGCCGTACCACCTCGCGATCGTCGTGGGCGGCATGTCCGCCGAGTACACGCTCAAGGTCGCGAAGCTGGCCTCCGCGCGCTACCTGGACGGGTTGCCCACCTCGGGATCGGAGCTGGGCCACGCGATCCGGGACCCCGAGCTGGAGCAGCAGGTACTCGAGCTGACCCGCACCTTCGGCATCGGCGCGCAGTTCGGCGGCAAGTACTTCTGCCACGACGTCCGTGTGGTCCGGCTGCCGCGGCACGGCGCCTCGCTGCCGGTCGGCATCGCGGTGTCCTGCTCGGCGGACCGCCAGGCCAAGGCGAAGATCACCGCGAACGGCGTGTACCTCGAGCAGCTCGAGCGGGACCCGGCCAAGTACCTGCCGGACGTCACCGAGGAGCAGCTCGCCGAGTCGGGTGTCGCGTCGGGCGCCGACGAGGTCGTGAAGATCGACCTCACCCGCCCGATGTCCGAGATCCGCGCCACGCTCTCGCAGCTGCCGGTCAAGACCCGCGTCTCGCTCACCGGTCCGCTGGTGGTCGCCCGCGACATCGCGCACGCGAAGATCGCCGAGCGGCTCGAGCGCGGCGAGGAGATGCCCCAGTACCTGAAGGACCATCCGGTGTACTACGCCGGACCGGCCAAGACCCCCGAGGGCTACGCGTCGGGCTCCTTCGGGCCGACCACCGCGGGCCGGATGGACTCCTACGTGAAGCAGTTCCAGGAGGCCGGCGGGTCGCTGGTGATGCTGGCCAAGGGCAACCGCTCGAAGCAGGTCACCGACTCCTGCGCCGCCCACGGCGGGTTCTACCTGGGGTCGATCGGCGGCCCGGCCGCCCGGCTCGCGCAGGACTGCATCCGCAAGGTCGACGTGCTGGAGTACCCGGAGCTCGGCATGGAGGCGGTCTGGAAGATCGAGGTCGAGGACTTCCCCGCCTTCGTCGTGGTCGACGACAAGGGCAACGACTTCTTCGCCGAGACCAGCACCCCGACCCTGCAGGTCACCTTCCGCACCTGACCAAGCGTGATGGAACCACGATGCGCGGGAGCGGAGCCTTCTCGCGCATCATGGTTCCATCGCGCGGTCGAGAACGGCGGAATTGCGCATCATGGTTCCATAAGGCGGTTCTTCAGCCGAGTCGGCGGGGGCCGTGGTCGTCCCGCGTCGGGGGCGGGCCCAGGACGACCCGGGCGCCGGTGACGAAGGCGCCCTCGGCCGAGGCGAGCACCGGGTCGAGCGCGAGCGAGCGCAGCTCCGGCAGGGCCTCCGCCATCGCCCCCACCCGCAGCGCCAGGTCCTCGAGCGCGGCCAGGTCCGCCGGCTCCGAGCCGCGGTACCCGGTGAGCAGCGGGGCGGCCCGCGGCGCCCGGATGAGCTCCGCCGCGTCCTCGGTCGACAGCGGCACCACCCGGAAGGCCCGGTCGTCGAGCAGCTGGGTGGCCATCCCGGAGATGCCGAAGGACAGCAGCGAGCCGAACGACGGGTCCTCCGCCACCTCCAGCACGCACGACGTGCCCTTGGGCGCCATCCGCTGCACGTAGACCTCGTCCTTGCCGGTCACCCGCTCGAGGTCGGCGAACGCGCGCCGGACCGCGGCGGCGGACCCGAGGTCCAGGCGCACCCCGACCAGGTCGGTCCGGTGCCGCCACCGGTCCCCCACCGCCTTGAGCGCGATCGGGTACCCGATCTCCTCGGCCGCCGCCTCGGCGGCCTGGGACCCGCGGACGCGGCGGAACACCGTGACGGGGATACCGAAGCAGCCCAGCAGCTCGACGGCCTCGTCGTCCGACAGCGTGCGCGTCGCGGCGTCGCCGGCGCCGTCGGCCGCCCGGTCCGGGTCGGTGTGCACGCCGAAGCGCTCGATCACCGCCCGCGCCCGGTCGACGTCGATGCCGTCGGGCTCGACGAACTCCCCGACCGGCATCTCCCGCCAGGCCGCGTACCGGGCCACCCGGGACAGCGCCTGCACCGCGCGCTCCGGGCTGGCGTACGACGGCACGGAACCCGGACCGGGCGTGCCGTCCGGCAGCGGGACGGCGAGCTCGTCCGGCACGCCCTCCATCGCCAGGAACACCGCGGCCACCGGCTTGTCCACGCCGCTGTTCGCGGTCTCGCGCAGCACCCGCGCGTACTCCGCGCCCGGCGTCGCGATCGGCGGCACGAACACCACGACGATCGAGTCCGCCTCGGCCGCGCCGTCGGCCTCCAGGGCCCGGCCCACGGCGGCGGCGAACTCCTCGGGCGACGCGGCCGCGCCGACGTCGACCGGGTCGCCCGCGGTCTCCATGCCCTCGTCCCGCAGCGCGTCCGTGACCAGCACGTTCAGCGCCGTCGAGTTGCCGACGACCGCCACCCGGCGACCCTTCGGCAGCGGCTGGTAGGCCAGCAGCAGCGCGGTGTCGAACAGCTGGGCGATGGTCTCGACGCGGATCACGCCGGACTGCTCGAACAGCGCCCGCACGCTCGCGTCGTCGATCGGGACGGCGCTCTCCCGGAGCCGCTCGGGCGCGGCGTGCCGGCCGCTCTTCGCCGCCACCACCGGCTTGGTGCGGGCGAGCCGGCGCGCGAGCCGCCCGAACTTGCGCGGGTTGCCGAAGGTCTCCAGGTACAGCAGGACGACGTCCGTGGCCGGGTCGGTCTGCCAGAACTGGAGCAGGTCGTTGCCGGAGACGTCGGCCCGGTTGCCGGCGGAGACGAACGTCGACAGCCCGAGCCCGCGGGACTTGGCCGTCGCGAGGATCGCGGTGCCCAGCGCGCCGGACTGGCTGAAGAAGCCCACCCGGCCGCGCGGCGGCAGGTCCGGGGCCAGGCTGGCGTTGAGGCGCACCTCGTCGGCCAGGTTGGCCACGCCCAGCGCGTTCGGCCCGATCACGCGCATGCCGTGCGCCCGGGCCTCGGCGACGAGCTTGCGCTCGGCGCTCACGCCGTGCCCGCCGGCGTCGGCGAACCCGGAGCTGACCACCACCAGCGCCTTGACGCCCTTCTCCAGGCAGGAGTCCATGACCTCGTCGATCCCCGCGGCGGGGATGGCGACGACGGCGAGGTCGACCGGGTCGGGGATGTCCGTGACCGAGGCGTAGGCCCGCACGCCGCGCACCGAGCGGGCGTCCGGGTTGACCGGGTAGACGGGCCCGGTGAAGTTGGCGCGCAACAGGTTCGACAGGACGGCGTGGCCGATCTTCGACGGGTCCGTGGACGCCCCGATGACCGCCACGGACGTGGGGTTGAGCACGTTCGCGACGCTGCGGGCCTCGGCGGCCTGCTCGCGCGAGTCCCGCACGGCGAGGGAGCGCTCGGTGGGGTCGATGTCGAACTCGAGGTGCAGCACGCCCTCGGCGAAGGCGCGCCGCACCTGGTACCCGGCCTCGCGGAAGACCCGGACCATGGCGTGGTTCTCGACCAGCACCTCGGCCTCGAAGCGGTCGAGGCCGTTCTCCCGGGCCGCGGCCGCGAGGTGCTCGAGCAGGATCGAGCCGAGCCCGCGGCCCTGGTGGTCGTCCCGCACCACGAACGCGACCTCCGCGGAGGTCACCGGTGCGTCGGGCTTGTCCGGGTCGCTCAGGCCCTCGTAGCGCCCGACGGCGATGATCTCGTCGCCGAGCAGCGCGACGAAGGCCACCCGCTTGTGGTGGTCGACGGTGACGAACCGCTCCAGGTCGCGCGGGGGGATCCGTGGGTAGGGCCCGAAGTAGCGCAGGTAGCGGGTGCGGTCGGAGAGCAGCTGGTGGAAGGCCAGCAGCGCGTCGGCGTCGGACGGCTGGATCGGGCGCAGGTGCACGATCCCTCCGTCGGAGGCCACGATGTCCGCCTCCCAGTGCCGCGGGTAGGCCGGCCCGGGGGCGGCATCGCCCGGCGGTACGGGGGCGGTCGCCTCGGGGGCGCCGCCGGCCGGGGGGTCGACGGTCGCGGTGCCGGTGCTGCTGCCGGCGTGGGTGCCGGTGTCGGTGGTGGTCCGGTCGGCCCGGTCGGGCGCGCGATCAGGCATGGACTTAGTCCCGGGGGTCGTCGGGGTCGAGGCCGTGCAGGGGAAAGACGGCCCGCCGGGTGTCGACGAGGCCGCCGTCGACCCGGTCCGCCTCGCCGTCGCCCCACGGGGAGTACGCGGGGTCGGCGTCGTCCGTCATGGCGACCGGCAGCGGCATCCGGGTGAGCGAGGTGGCGTGGGCGGTCCAGTCCGCGGGGATGGACGTCGCCGGGTCGAGGTCGCGGTCGAGGACCGTCGCGAGCAGGTGGGTCCACGCCCGCGGGACCACGCGGAACAGCGCGTACCCGCCGCCGCCGAGCACGAGCCACTTCCCGCCGGCCGTGGTCTCGGCCAGCTCGCGCATGGCCTGGTAGGTGGCGCGCTGCCCGTCGACCGACATCTCGAGGTTGGCCAGCGGGTCCTCCGCGTGCGCGTCGGCGCCGCACTCGCTGACCAGGACCTGCGGGCGGAAGTCCTTCAGCAGCGAGGGCACGATCGCGTGGAAGGCGCGGCGCCAGCCGGCGTCGCCCGTGCCGGGCGGCAGCGGGATGTTGACGGCGTACCCCTCGCCCTTGCCCTTGCCCAGCTCCGCCGACCAGCCGGTGCCGGGCCACAGCGTGAGCGGGTGCTGGTGCAGCGAGATGGTCATGACGCGCGGGTCGTCGTAGAACGCGGCCTGGACGCCGTCGCCGTGGTGCACGTCGACGTCGACGTAGGCGATGCGCTCGTAGCCCTGCTCGAGCAGCCACGCGATGGCCACCGCGCAGTCGTTGTAGACGCAGAACCCGGCCGCCCGGCCCGGCATGGCGTGGTGCAGCCCGCCGGCGATGTTGACCGCGCGGTCGGCGCGGCCCTCGGCGATCTCGCGGGCCGCCAGCAGCGAGCCCCCGCAGATCAGCGAGCTGGCCTCGTGCATGCCGAAGAAGATCGGGTTGTCGTCCGTGCCGAGCCCGTGCCCGACGTCGAACGGCATCTCCGGTGCCGACTTCACGGCCGTGAGGTACCCGGGTTCGTGGACGCGCAGCAGGTCCTGCTCCGTGGCGGGCTCCGGCGCGAGGAGCTCGACGCCGTCGAGCACGCCCAGCTGGCTGGCCAGCCGCATCGTCAGGTCGAGCCGCACCGGATTGAGGGGATGGTCGTCCGAGAGCTGGTAGGTGAGGAACTCCGGCGTCCAGACCACGGAGGTGCGCGGGCTCATGACGCGGACCGTAGGCGAATCGCGCCCGCAGGGCCACGTGCAGGAGGTCCCGGCGGCGTCCTCACAGCTGCCCCGGGTCGCCCGGCTCCTCGCCGGTGGCGACGGGCCGGCGCCGGTCGGAGCTCCAGTCCGACCACGACCCGGCATAGAGCACCGCGGGCCGCTCGGGCGTGCGCAGGCCGGCGACCTCGAGCGCCAGCACGACCGACGCCGCGGTGACGCCCGACCCGCAGTACGCCCCCACCGGCCCGTGCCCCACGCCCAGCGCGCGGAACCGCGCGGCCAGCTCCTCGGGCGGGAGCCAGTGCCCCTCCGGCCCGACGTGCCCGGCCGACGGCGCGTTGACCGCGCCCGGGATGTGCCCGGCCCGCCGGTCGACCGGCTCCTGCTCGCCGCGGTAGCGCACGGCGGCGCGGGCGTCGAGCAGCACGCCGGCACCGGCGATCACCGCCGCCCCCTCCGCGTCGACCACCGGCATGCCGCCGGGCCGGACGACGATCGTGCCGTTCTGCGGGGCCAGCGGCCCGGTGTCCTCGGGCAGGCCGGCCGCCCGCCACGCCGCCCAGCCGCCGTCGAGCACCGCGACCCGGTCCGCGGGCAGCCCCGCCCACCGCAGCAGCCACCAGGCCCGGGCGGCCACGGAGCCGTCGGCGTCGTCGTAGGCGACCACGCGGGAGCCCGCGCGCACCCCGCACAGCCGCAGCGCCCTCTCGAGCCGGGCCACCGACGGCAGGGGGTGCCGGCCGCCGATCCCGCCGACCCCCTGCGGGTCGGCCAGCTCCGAGTCCAGGTCGACGAACCCGGCACCGGGGACGTGCCCGGCCAGGTGGTCGGCGCGGCCGTGCGGCCCGCCGAGCCGCCAGCGGACGTCGAGCACCACCGGACGGTCGGGACGGTCGAGCACGGCCGCGAGCCCGGCGGGGCTGATGAGCGGCGCGCTCCAGCCCGGTTCCGCAGCGGCGCCCGGCGCGGTGCCGGACCGGTCACGGGTCGTCTCGTCGTTCGGCGGGGACACGCGCACCATCCTGCACGGTCTATCCTCGACCTCGAAGCGTCCGCCGCCATCGGGCGTCGCCGATCCGCGCTGCACGCGGCGGCACCCGGGGCGGGTGACGGAGGGCGTCGCACGGAACCGGGCACGGTGCCCGGGGCCGCGGAACGTCCCCCACCATCTCCCACCACGCAGCAGCGTCCACCCACGACCACCGCGAGGCCGCCGACGACGCTGCGACGACGCTGCGACCGGCGCGGCTAGACTGGTCAGACGAACGAAGGGGCCGGCCGTGAACGATCTCATCGACACCACCGAGATGTACCTCCGGACCATCTACGAGCTCGAGGAGGAGGGCGTCGTCCCGCTGCGCGCGCGGATCGCCGAACGCCTCGGGCAGAGCGGTCCGACCGTCAGCCAGACGGTCGCACGCATGGAGCGCGACGGGCTCGTCGTCGTCGCCGGCGACCGGCACCTCGAGCTGACGGACGACGGCCGCTCCCGCGCCGTGGCCGTCATGCGCAAGCACCGCCTCGCCGAGCGCCTGCTCATCGACGTCATCGGCCTCGAGTGGGAGCTGGTGCACGCCGAGGCCTGCCGCTGGGAGCACGTGATGAGCGACGCGGTGGAGCGCAAGCTCGTCGCGCTGCTCGACGACCCGCAGGTCTCGCCGTACGGCAACCCGATCCCGGGGCTGGACGAGCTGCGCGCCCCCGAGGCCGCGGAGGGCGCCGCGCGCGCCTCGGCGCCGCCCACCCTCGAGGTCGGCCTGCAGCGGCTCGACGAGTTCGCCCGCCGCGGCGGCGGCCGGGTCGAGGTGCGCCGCATCGCCGAGCACGTGCAGGTGGACGCGGACCTCATGGGCGAGCTGAAGCTGGCCGGGATCGTCCCGGGTGGCGACGTCGAGGTCGGCGGCATCCCGCGCTTCGGCGACCCGGTGCCCGTGACCTCGGGCGGCGAGACGGCCACGGTCGCGCCGCTGATCGCGCACGCGGTCCTCGTCCGCGCCGTCTGAGTCACCGACCGAGCGCGCACGAGCCACCGCCCGGTCGCGGTTCCCGCCTGTGCGGGCCGCCCTCGGTGGCCCGCACGCGCACCCACTTCCCTCCCACCACGAGCCCCGGTCCGGCCGCCGGGGCTCGTGGCGTGTCCGGGCCGGCCCGGGCGTCCGGGGGCGCGCGCGGGGAACCGGGCCGGGCGTGAGACCGTTCCGCGGAGGACGGCCGGACCCAGGGAGGACCTCGTGAAGCTGCTCGTCACCGGAGGCGCGGGCTACGTCGGCAGCGTCAACGCGGCCCACCTCGTGGAGGCCGGGCACGAGGTCGTGGTGCTCGACGACCTGTCCACCGGGCACGCCGACGCGGTGCCGGAGGGTGCGCGCTTCGTGGAGGGCGAGCTGTCCGAGGCCGCGGGCCCGCTGCTGGCCGAGGGCTTCAACGGGGTGCTGCACTTCGCCGCCCGCTCGCTGGTCGGCGAGTCGGTGGAGAAGCCGGAGCTGTACTGGGACAACAACGTGGTCCGCACCTTCCGGCTGCTGGAGGCGATGCGCGAGCACGGCACCCCGCGGCTGGTCTTCTCCTCCACCGCCGCGGTGTACGGCGAGCCGGAGCAGGTGCCGATCCCGGAGGACGCGCCGACCCGGCCGACCAACCCCTACGGCGCCAGCAAGCTCGCCATCGACACCATGATCACCTCGTACGCCACGGCGTACGGGCTGGCCGCGGTGAGCCTGCGCTACTTCAACGTGGCCGGTGCGCACGGCCGCTTCGGCGAGCGGCACGCGGTGGAGACGCACCTGATCCCGATCGTGCTGCAGGTGGCCGCGGGCACCCGGGAGTCCGTCGCGATCTACGGCGACGACTGGGACACGCCGGACGGCACCTGCCTGCGGGACTACATCCACGTCGACGACCTCGCCGACGCCCACCTGCTCGCCCTGCAGAAGGCGGAGCCGGGCCGGCACGGCATCTACAACCTCGGCAGCGGCCGCGGCTTCTCGGTGCTCGAGGTGGTCGAGGCCTGCCGCACGGTGACCGGGCACCCGATCCCCGCACGCGTGGCCCCGCGCCGGGCCGGCGACCCCGCGGTCCTCATCGCCTCCAGCGAGCGCGCGACCACCGAGCTGGGCTGGAACCCCACCCGCACCGCCCTGGAGACCATGGTCGGCGACGCCTGGCGCTTCGCCCAGGACCGCCTGCCCGTCTGACGGCGGATCCGGCTGGTTCGGCCGGTCCGCCAGTTCCCGCGGGTTGGGCGGACGTAGCTGGGTCACCTCGCGCCCTCCAGCCACGCCCGGATCTCCCGTGGCCCCCAGCCGCCGTCGAGCGCGGCCCGCAGGGAGTGGGCGAGGCGGTGCCCGGGGTCCGCGCCGAGCGCGCGGTCGAGGGCCACGTTGGCCAGGGCCCCGTCGCCCCGCAGCAGCGCCGACACGGCGAGCAATGCCGCCGGGGTCGCCGCGTCCGCACCGGGGCTTGTCCTCGCCAGGGCCGCCCACAGCTGCTCGGCCTCCGGCGCCGCGTCCCCGGCGCACGCCGCGAGGGCCTCGTCGCGGAACCACGGCCGGCGCAGCGCCGCGGCCATCGCCCCGGCGAGCCGCCGCCCGACGACCAGCCGGCCGGCCGCGGCGTCGGCCAGGGCCTCCCGCAGCAACCGCCGCGGATCCCCGCCCTCCGCCCCGCCGTCCGCGCGCCCGGCCGACCCCGGGGTCGGCCCGGACGGCCCGGACGGCCCGCCCGGTTCGGACCGCCCGGTCGGCTCGAACGGCTCGGCAGGCCCGGCCGGTTCCACCACCTTCGCCAGCTCCTCCCGCGACTCCCGCACCACCGCGCCGCGCGCGACCGCGGTCGCGGCGAGGACCGAGGCCGCCGGGTCCGGCAGCGTGCCCGCGCACCGGCAGTCGTGCAGCGGGTAGCAGCGCCACGGCGCCCCGGCGGCGATCTCCGCCGCCCACGCCACCGTGTGGACCCCGATCTCCCGCTCGAGCAGGGCGAGCGTGGCGGCGCCGGCGACGTCCGCCCGCGGTGGCCACTCCGGCTCCCCCGGTGCCGGCGGCCGGTCACCCCCCGGCTCGCCCCCGCCCACGACCAGGACGGCCGCGCCCTCCGGGTCGTCCCGGCACAGCGCCGCGGCCGCGGACTCGCACAGCGCGGCCACGAGCTCCGGGTCGTCCGGCGGCGGCAGGTCCACCCGCAGCGTCAGGCCGACCCGCCGGCCGTGCGGCCCGCCCGTCGCGATCATGACCAGCGAGTCCCGCGGCCGGAACCCGATCAGCACCGGTACCGCGGCGAGGAGGCCCTCGGTGCCGACGCGCACCGGGGAGTCGGGGTCCCCGGGCAGCGGGGACAGGGCGGAGAGGGCGGACGGCGGGACCGGGGGCGGCACGGGAGACGGCGCAGGACTCATGCCCGGCAGCCTCACCCGCGCCACCGACGTGCGGCGGAACCTTCCTCACGGCTGTGGAGAACCGCCGCGTCGGGCACCGGGGACCGCGGCCCCGACCGGGCCCTGTGGACCGACCGGGCCGGAGGCGCCACCGGGATCGGTCGTCATGTCGTCGCACAGTTGTAACGTCCTGTGGTTGCCCTCGTGAACGCGCGCGGGAACCCTGACCGGGGAGCAGCGCGTCCCCCGGCGTGCGTGACCGCGAGGCCGGGCGCACGGCGCACGACACGCGCACGGGAGGACGGTCGGTGTACGACTACGACCTGCTGGTGATCGGTTCGGGCCCGGGCGGGCAGAAGGCGGCCATCGCCGCGGCCAAGCTCGGCAAGCGGGTGGCGATCGCGGAGCGCCGGGACATGATGGGCGGCGTCTGCGTCAACACGGGGACGATCCCGTCGAAGACGTTGCGCGAGGCGGTCCTCTACCTGACCGGGTTCGCGCAGCGCGAGATGTACGGCGCGAGCTACCGGGTCAAGTCGGAGATCACCATCGCGGACCTGCTCGCGCGGACGCAGCACGTGGTGGGCCGCGAGGTGGAGATCATCCGCAACCAGCTGCTGCGCAACCACGTCGACATCCTCGGCGGCACCGCGCACTTCGAGGACCCGCACACGGTCACGGTGAGCGGGCCGGAGCGGGGCGACCACAGCACCGTCACGGCCGGATACGTCGTGATCGCGACCGGCACCAAGCCGGCGCGGCCGCCGGAGGTCGAGTTCGACGACGACGAGTACCACGTCGTGGACTCCGACGCGGTCCTGCACCTGCACCGCGTCCCCACCTCGATGGTCGTCGTCGGCGCCGGGGTGATCGGCATCGAGTACGCCTCGATGTTCGCGGCGCTCGGCACCAAGGTCACGGTCGTCGAGAAGCGCCCGAACATGCTCGACTTCTGCGACCCCGAGGTCGTGGAGTCGCTCAAGTTCCACCTGCGCGACCAGGGCGTCTCGTTCCGCTTCGGCGAGGAGGTGGCCCGCGTCGAGGACACCGCCAAGGGCACGATCACCTCGCTGGCCAGCGGCAAGAAGATCCCGGCCGACATGGTCATGTACTCCGCCGGCCGGCAGGGCGTCACGGACGAGCTGGCGCTGGACAAGGCGAACCTCACGGCCGACAAGCGCGGACGCATCGCCGTCGACCAGCACTACCGGACCGAGGTCGAGCACATCTACGCGGTGGGCGACGTGATCGGCTTCCCCGCCCTCGCCGCGACCAGCATGGACCAGGGCCGGCTGGCGGCGTACCACGCGTTCGGCGAGCCCGCCCGCGAGCTGCACGGTCTGCAGCCGATCGGCATCTACACCGTCCCGGAGATCTCGTACTGCGGGAAGACGGAGGCCGAGCTGACCGAGTCCGCCACCCCGTACGAGGTCGGGATCTCGCGCTACCGGGAGCTGGCCCGCGGGGCGATCGTGGGCGACTCCTACGGCATGCTCAAGCTGCTGGTCTCCACCGAGGACCGGACGCTGCTGGGCGTGCACGTGTTCGGCACCAACGCCACCGATCTCGTCCACATCGGCCAGGCGATCATGGGCTGCGGCGGGACCGTCGACTACCTGGTCGACACGGTGCTGAACTACCCGACGCTCTCCGAGGCCTACAAGGTCGCCGCGCTGGACGTGACGAACAAGATCCGCGCGCTCGAGGCGTACCGCTAGGAGACAGTGTCTCTTGGGCCGTCTCTTGGGCTCGGCGTGCAGAACGCGATCGACCAGGGTGGCGCCCCTGATCGAGGCGGCTCAGGTGTAGCCGATCCCCTGCTCGTCGAGCCACGGCTTGGGGTTGATCTTGGTGCCGGCCGGGGTGGTGACCTCGATGTGCAGGTGCGGGCCGGTGGACTGGCCGCGGTTGCCGACCTCGGCGATCTGCTGCCCGGCCTCCACGCGCTCGCCCACGCTCACCAGCGACCGGTTGATGTGGCCGTAGGTGGTGATCGTGCCGTCCGCGTGCTGCACCCGGACCCACAGCCCGAACCCGCTGGCCGGGCCGGAGCTGATCACGGTGCCGGCCAGCGGCACGTGGATCGGCGTGCCGATCGGCGCCGCGATGTCCAGGCCCTGGTGCGGGGCGCCGCCGCGGATGCCGAAGCCCGACGACACCCGGCCGATCACCATCTGGATCCCGCCGCCGACGGTGCGGGAGGCGCCGAGCTTCGCGAGCTCCTCGGCCTGTCGCGCGGCCTCGGCCTCGGCGGCCTTCCGCGCGGCCTCCGCCTCCTCGGCCGCCTTGCGGGCGGCATCGGCGGCGGCCTGGTGCAGGTCGGCGGCCTTGACCACGTCGGCCACGAC
>NZ_JBEZDN010000164.1:0-15840 GCF_040648315.1 Pseudonocardia sp. NPDC049154 | reverse complement strand
GTCGAGGACGGCGAGGTGGGCCTCGAGCAGGGCCAGCCGCGCGACGGCCACCGCGGCCGCTGCGTCCCGCTCGATACGGGCGGCGTCGGAGTGGGTGACGGCCTCCCCGTCGGCCGGCGGGTCGGCCGGGTCGGGCGCGTCGACGAACGCCGCCCGCTGGGCCTCCCGTCTCGGCTCGATCCCGTCCCCGCCGGACCGCCGTTCGGCGGCCCGGTGCTCGTCGAGGACCCGCCGGACCCGCCGCCGCAGGGCGTCGACGTCCGGACGGTCCTTCCACTTCGAGGCGAGCGCGGCCCGTTCTGCCGCCCCCGCGCGCTCGACGAGCTCGCTCAGGTCGTCCGTCGCGGACATCGGCCACTCCTGCACCTCGACCACCCCGGCGGGGCGTGCTGGGGTCGACCGTCGGCGCATCGGCGCGGGAGGGCACCGCCCGCCGTGGGTGAGTCGGCCGGGTCGCACAGCGGACCTGCCGTTGTCGGCAGGTAGTCTGTCGACAGTCGGAGGGAGTCCCGTGTCCGTCGAGCCGTTGCCGAACATCGACCGCAGCACGTTGCGGGAGCGCGTGTTGAGGGCGCTGCGCTCGGCGATCACCTCCGGGGCGTACCGGCCGGGCGACCACCTGGGCGAGGTCGAGCTCGCGGGCCGGCTCGGGGTGAGCCGGGGGACCGTGCGCGAGGCGTTGCGGCACCTCCAGCAGGAGGGCCTGGTGACCGCGGGCAACCGCGGGATGCTCCGCGTGAACACCCTGTCCGCCGAGGAGATCCGGGGTCTGTTCCGGGTGCGGGCCGCGCTCGAGGGGCTGGCGGTCACCGAGATCATCGCGCGGCCGGACCGTTCGGCGGCGGTGGCCGCGTTGCGCGCGGCGGTCGACGAGCTGGCCGGCGCGGGGGAGGACTTCGCGGCGAAGGTGGAGGCCGACCTGGGCTTCCACGTGCGGCTCTGCGAGTTGTCCGGCAACCCGATGCTGGTCGAGTCCTGGCGGCACCTGGAGGGCCGGATCCGGGTCACGATCATGAACCGGGACCCGGAGGAGGCCCCGGCGATGATGACGCCGGGCCGGCACGCGCCGATCATCGAGGCGATCGAGCGGGGTGACCTCCCGGGCGCGCTGGCCGTGGTGGAGGAGCACATGGCCGCGGCCGCCGACCACTTCACGAGCACCCCCGCCCGCTGACCCCCGGCTCGTCCGGAGTCGGGAAAGTTCTGTCCGACTGTTGACAGTGGCCCCGCGAGGCCTCATGGTTTCTCCATCACCGCCGAGTGTTAACAGTCGGACTGTCGAGAGAAGGTCCGTGACCGCTCGGCCGACAACGGATCAGCGGAGATCACATGTCTGGAGAACTCTCGCCCCCACCTGCCGTGCACGGCACGCCGGCGCGAAAGCGGGTGGCTCTCGGGTCGTCGATCGGGGCGACGATCGAGACCTACGACTTCATCGGCTTCGGCACGGCCGCGGCCCTGTACTTCAACCACGTCTTCTTCCCGTCGACCGACCCGCTCTCGGGCACCCTGCTGTCCTTCGCGACGCTGGGCATCGGCTTCGCGGTCCGCCCGTTGGGCGGGATCGTCGGCGGCTACCTGGGCGACCGGATCGGCCGCAAGCCGGTGCTGGTGGGCTCGCTGCTGCTGATGGGGATCGCGACGGTCCTGATCGGGCTGCTCCCCACGTATGCGCAGGTCGGGGTGTGGGCGGGCATCCTGCTCGTCGCCGTCCGGGTCGTGCAGGGTCTGGCGTTCGGCGCCGAGTGGGGCGGCGCGATCCTGATGACCTTCGAGCACGCGCCGTGGCGCAAGCGGGGGCTCTACACCGGCATCACCCAGGCCGGGTTCCCGGTCGGGCTGCTGCTGGCCAACGCCGCGTTCCTGGTGTCGGTGCCGCTGGGTGACCAGTGGGCGTGGCGGGTGCCCTTCCTGCTCTCCGCGGTGCTGATCGTCGTCGGGATCGTGATCCGGCTCAAGGTCGAGGAGTCCCCGGAGTTCGAGGAGCTCAAGGCCGAGGGCGAGGTGTCGAAGAACCCACTGTTCGAGGTCCTGCGCGACGACTGGCGCAACGTCCTGCGCGCGTTCTGCCTGCGCATCACCGAGACCGCCGGCTACGCCATCTCGGTCACCTTCGTGCTGTCGTACCTGGCGAGCGAGGGCTTGGCTGAGCGCTCGACGACCCTGTTCGCCCTCATGCTCGCTGCCGGACTCGGGATCGTCGCCACTGTGGCGTGGGGTGCGCTGACCGACCGGATCGGGCGCCGCCCGGTCTACGTGATCGGCACCGTGCTCTCGGTGGCGTGGGGTGTGCCGCTGTTCCTGCTGCTCAACACCGGGCAGGCCGTGGCGATCGTGCTCGCGTTCGTGGTGAGCTACGCGGTCTGCCAGAACTGCCTCGCCGGGGTGCAGGGCGCCTGGTTCTCCGAGCTGTTCAACGCCCGGACCCGCACCAGCGGCGCGTCGCTGGCCTACCAGCTCTCGGCCGTCGTCTCCGGGTTCACCCCGCTGATCGCGACCGCGCTGTTCGCCAGCACCGGCTGGATCGGCCCGGCCCTGCTGTTCAGCGCCTACGGCGTGCTCGGACTGGTCGCGACCTTCCTGACCCGCGAGACCTGGGGCAAGGCGGAGCGGGCCGAGGTGGCCGCCCTGGAGGCGGCCATCGCCGCACCGTCGGCCACCGAGCCCACCCGGCACAACTCGGTCAGCGGCGCCTGACCCGAAGTGGAGAACCGCTCATGACCACCACTGCACCCCCCACCACGAAGGCGGACCGCGTCCGCGCCGCCGCGACCCGCATCCGCCACCACGCCCTGACCATGGGCGAGGTCCAGGGGCAGGGCTACATCGGCCAGGCGCTCGGCGTCGCCGACGTGCTCGCCGCCTTCTACGCCAAGGGGGACGGCGAGCTGCGGCTGCGCCCCGAGGACCCGCACTGGGACGGCCGCGACCGCTTCCTGCTCTCCATCGGGCACTACGCGATCGCGCTCTACGCCGCGCTCGCCGAGGCCGGCACCATTCCGCTCGAGGAGATCGAGACCTACGGCTCGGACGACTCCCGGCTGCCGATGTCCGGCATGGCGTCCTACACGCCGGGCATGGAGATCTCCGGTGGCTCGCTGGGCCACGGCCTGGGCGTGGCCTGCGGGATGGGGCTGGGGCTGCGGCACCGCGGCAACCCGGCGCGGGTGATCAACCTGCTCTCCGACGGCGAGCTCGACGAGGGCTCGACCTGGGAGGCCGCGATGGCCTGCGCCCACCACGGGCTGGCCCACGTCACCGCGGTCGTCGACGTCAACGGCCTGCAGGCCGACGGACCCACCCCGGGCGTGCTCAAGACCGAGCCGGTGACCGAGAAGTGGCGGGCCTTCGGCTGGCACGCCGTGCGGGTCGACGGCAACGACGTCGACGCCCTGCTGGCCGGGCTCGACGAGATCCGCGACCACACCGCCGCGCCCTCGGTGCTGATCTGCGACACCCGTACCGGCCGCGGCGTGCCCTTCTTCGAGTCCCGGGAGAAGGCCCATTTCCTGCCGGTCGCCGAACACGAGTGGGCCGCCGCCCACCGTGCTCTCGACTCAGCCCTGGACGGAGACCCGCGATGACCGCGCCCACGACGAAGAAGCTCACGACCTCGGCGATGATCGCCTCGTTCGCCGACCCCGGTCAGCGGACCTCGCCCGCGCCGTTCGGACACGCGCTGAACCGGCTCGCCGAGGAGCGGCCCGAGATCGTCGGGCTGTCGGCCGACCTGGCCAAGTACACCGACATGCACGTGTTCCGGGACGCGAACCCGGACCGGTTCTTCCAGATGGGCATGGCCGAGCAGGCGATGCTCGGCGCCGCCGCGGGGCTGGCCGAGGTCGGGCTCGTCCCGTTCGCCTCGACCTACTCGGTGTTCGCGACCCGCCGGGCCTACGACTTCCTCTGCCTGGACATCGCCGAGCCCGGCCTGAACGTCAACGTCGTCGGCGCCCTGCCCGGCCTGACCACCGGCTACGGGCCCAGCCACCAGGCCACCGAGGATCTCGCGATCCTGCGCGCCTGCCCGAACCTCACGATCGTCGACCCCTGCGACTCGGTCGACATCGAGCAGGCCGTACCGCAGCTGGCCGACCACGCCGGGCCGACCTACCTGCGGCTGCTGCGCGGCAAGGTCCCCACCGTGCTCGACGAGTACGACTACCGCTTCGAGCTCGGCAAGGCGGCGCTGCTGCGCGGCGGCCGGGACGTGCTGTTCATCTCCACCGGGTTGATGACCATGCGGACCCTGCAGGCCGCGGCCCGGCTCGAGGCCGACCACGTCGACGCCGCCGTGCTGCACGTCCCGACGATCAAGCCGCTGGACACCGAGACGATCCTGCGCGAGCTGCGCACCGACCGGCTCGTCATCACCGCCGAGAACCACACCGTGATCGGCGGGCTGTCCGAGGCCGTCGCCGCCGCCGCGGGCTACGCCGGGATCGCCACCCGCATCCAGCCCGCCGCCCTGCCGGACGAGTTCCTCGCCGCCGGTGCCCTGCCCACCCTCCACGACCGCTACGGCCTGTCGACCGACGCGCTCTGCGCGCGGGTCAAGGCCACCCTCTAGGGAGAACCCAGTGTCCGTTTCCGAGTACACCGCCGTCGTCACCGGGGCCGCCTCGAGGCGCGGCATCGGCCGCGCCACCGCCCACGCCCTCGCCGCCGCCGGCTGGAACGTCGCCGTCCTCGACCTCGACGAGGCCGCGGCCAAGGCCACCGCCGACGAGATCGCCGGCGCCCACCCGGTCCAGGCGTTCGGCCTGGCCTGCGACGTGACCGACGAGGACTCCGTCGCCGCCGCCGTCGACACCCTGAGCGCGGACGCCCCGCCGGTCGGGGCCGCGGTCAACAACGCCGGCATCACCTCGCCCACCCGGTTCCTCGACGTCGACGGCGCCGAGTGGGACCGCATCTTCGCCGTGAACGTCCGCGGCGCCTACAACATCACCCGCCGGCTCGCGCCCGGCATGGCCGAGCGCGGCTTCGGCCGGGTCGTGTTCCTCTCCTCGGTGTCCGCCGAGCGCGGGGGCGGGGTGTTCGGCGGTGTCGCGTACTCCGCCGCCAAGGCCGCCCAGCTCGGGTTCGCCCGCGCGCTGGCCCGCGAGCTGGGCCCGCGCGGCGTGACCGTCAACAGCGTCGCCCCCGGCCTGATCGACACCGACATCACCGGCGGGGCCCTCGAGGGCGAGCGCAAGGAGGCGCTGCTCTCCGGGATCCCGGTGGGGCGCAACGGCCGGGTCGCCGACGTCGCCGACCTGATCACGTTCCTGTGCCGCGAGGAGACGGGCTACATCACCGGCGCCACCTACGACGTCAACGGCGGCTCCCACATCCACTGAGCCCGCCGGAGCGTTCCGCTTCGCTCCTATGATTGTTACGGTGCGGACACGCCAGTAGGCCGGGCAGGGACGCCCGGCCGGCCCCAGGGGGTGGCCCATGACGACCGGCCAGGCACGCTCCGCCGCCACCGGCTCGCTCTCCTACACACCGCGAGAGCGGCGCCGGGTCCTCACCGCCGCCTGCCTCGGCTGGGGCATGGAGTACTTCGACTTCATGCTCCCGTCGCTGCTGGCGGCGCCGATCATGGCGGCGTACGGGATCGGGCCGGGCACCTTCAGCGTCGCGATCCTGGTGCAGCTCATCGGGTCCGCGGTGGGCGGGCTGGCGTTCGGGTACCTCGGGGACCGGTTCGGCCGCCGCCGGACGCTGATCTGGTCGATCCTCATCTACTCGATCGCCACCGGCCTGGTGTTCTTCGCCCCGAACTTCTGGGTGTTCGTGGTGCTGCGGTTCTTCACCGGCGTCGGGACCGGCGGCGAGTGGGCCGTCGGGTTCGCCTGGCTCAACGAGGCGTGGTCGCCGAAGCGGCGCGGGCTGGGCGGCGGGCTCGTGCAGTCCTCGCTCTGGCCCGCCTACGCGCTGGCGATCCTCGCGGCGCAGACCCTTCCGGACTGGCGCTACGCCTTCCTCATCGGCGTGCTGCCCGCCCTGGCCTGTGTCTGGGTGCGGTACGCCACGCCGGAGTCGACGCAGTGGACGGAGCTGCAGCGGCGCAAGGCGGCGGGCGAGCTGTCGTCCGACGTCGCGGCGGTGGCGCGGCGGTCGGGCTGGCGGCAGCTGTTCATGAAGGACAGCCTGCCGATCGTCCTGGTCGGCCTGGTCGCGGCGTTCGGCGCGCAGTGGGTGCCGTACACGGCGACCACGTGGATGCCGTCGCTGCTCAAGAGCGACCTCGGGTACGACGCGAACGCGGCCAGCCTGGTGCTCTACCTCGCCTCGGCCATCTCGTTCGTCGGGTTCATCCTGGCGGGCTGGCTGTCCGACAGGCTCGGCCGGCGACCGGTGTTCCTGGTGTTCTCCGGGCTGCAGGCCGTGGTGTTCCTGGTGATGTTCGGCCTGGCGGTGTCCGGCAGCGGGCTCGGGGCGTTCCCCTGGATGTACCTGCTGACCAGCCTGTTCCTGGGCTACTTCGGCATCTTCGGGGTGTGGTTCGGCGAGCTGTTCCCCACCCGGATCCGGTCGCTGGGCTCGGCCGCGGCGTACAACGTCGGGCGCGGGCTCTCCGGGCTCGGGACCTTGATCGGCGGGATCGTCGCGGCGGGCTCGGGGTACGGCATCGCCGTGTCCATCGCGGGCTTCGGCGCGGCGCTGGTGTTCCTGTCCGCGTTCTTCCTCAAGGACCGGGCGGGACGGGAGATCACGGCGGAGGACTGAGTGTTCGAGGCTGTATGGCCGTTGGGCCGCACGGTGCTGGACGCCGTCGAGGCGGGGGAGCGGCCGACCCAGCTGGGCGGACGGCGAGTGGCCTACCTGTGGGACGAGCTGTTCCGCGGCCCCGAGATGTTCGAGGTGATCAGCGAGGTCGCGCGCGAGCGGCACGGTGACGTCGAGTTCGTCGAGTGGGAGACCTTCGGCAACTTCCACGCCTCCGCGGCCGAGGAGAAGCGCGTCCTCGGCGAGCTGCCGGAGCTGCTGCGGGCGCACCGGGTGGACCTGGTCGTCGCCGCCGTCGGTGCTTGAGGCTCCTGCATGCCTGCCGTGATGCGGGCCGCAGCCGCCGCCGAGCGGGCCGGGGTCCCGGCCGTCGCGATCGGCGGATCAGGGTTCGAGCCGATGGGCCGGGCGATCGGGAAGTCCCTGGGCATCCCGCACGTGCCGATCGTCAGCTACCCGGGAGTCATCCTCACCGACGAGACGGACGTGTTCCGCGGGAAGATGCGCGAGATCGTCGCGCCCGCCGTCGTCGACGCCCTGACCAGCACGTACGCCGCCGAGGAGACCGCGTCGGAGGTCGAGCCCGGGCCGCGGGACGTGGTCGTGCGCGGGGACCTCGACGCCGTCCTGGCGGCCTTCGAGGAGCAGGGCTGGACGGATGGGCTGCCGATCGTCCCACCCACCGTCGAGCGCGTGGAGGAGTTCCTGCGGCACACCCGGAGGGATCCGGACGAGGTGCTCGGCATGCTCCCGCCGGACCTGCGCGAGGCCACCGTCTGGTCCGTCGCGGTCAACGGCGTGATGGCCGGTTGCCGGCCCGAGTACCTGCCCGTCCTGCTCGGGATCGTCGAGTGCGCGGCCGCGCCGGAGTTCCGGGTCCAGGACGCGGGCTCGACGCCCGGGTGGGAGTCGTTGATCGTCCTGTCCGGACCCGTCGTCGAGCGGCTGGGGTTCAACTCGCGGACCGGCGTGCTGCGCGTGGGGAACCGGGCCAACACGTCCGTGGGTCGGTTCCTGCGGCTCTACCTGCGCAACCTCGCCGGCCTGCGGATCCTGCCGGAACACACCGACCAGGGGGCGATCGGGGCGTCCTTCCACGTCGTGCTGGCCGAGAACGACGCGGCGGTCCGCGAGCTGGGCTGGCCGTCGCACCGGGAGGACCTCGGGTTCGCGGCGGAGGACTCGGTGGTGTCGGTGCGCAGCTGCCTCACGGTGAGCGCGCCGATCTACACCGGCGGAGACTCCGTGCTCGACCACGTGGAGCCGCTCGCCCTGGTGTTCGGCAACGCGATGGGCCCGTGGTCGTACACGGGCATGGAGTTCGGGGCGTGGCACCCGCTGCTGGTGCTCGGGCCGTCCATCGCGGCGGCGCTCGCCCGCCACGGCTACGACAAGCCCGCCCTGCGCCGGTACCTCGCCGAGCACATGCTGATCTCGGTGAAGGAGCTGGAGCGGTGCGCGTGGGCCGTCGGTTCCACGAGCTTCCGGGTGTCGTCCCTGGTCGAGCGGGGCGAGTTGGACCGGCGCTACGCCGGCGACGACCCCGGGCGGCTCGTGCCGATGTGTCCGCGGGCCGCGGACATCGCGATCGTGCTGGCGGGGAACGAGGGCCGCAACCAGTCCCGCGGCTACGTCCAGAACCACGTACAGGGGGTGCCGGTGAGCCGGCGGATCGAGACATGAGTGTGGACCCGAGTTGGGACCCGAGTTGGGACCTGGCCGTGATCGGGGCGGGGATCGCGGGCCTGACGGCGGCGCGCGTGGCGGCCGATCGCGGGTTGCGGGTGTGCGCCTGGGACGCGCTCTCCCCCGGTGGGCGGCTGGTCAACATCGGCGAGGTCGTCGGCTATCCCGGCGTGAGGACGACCGGGCCGGACCTGATGAGCGCCCTGCTCGAGGAGGCCATGGGGGCCGGCGTGGAGATCGCGTACGGCGAGGTCACCGGGCTGTCCCCCGGGTTCACACTGGCCACGGGCGAGGGGGACGTGACCGCGCGGGCGGTGGTGGTCGCGACCGGGCTCACGGACGGTCGGCTGGACGTCCCGGGGGACTGGACGGGACGCGGCGTCGCCACCTGCGCCACGTGCGACGGGCCGCTGTACGCCGGCACACCGGTCGTGGTCGTCGGCGACGACGAGTGGGCCGCCCACGAGGCCCGCGAGCTCACCGCGTTCGCCTCACAGGTCACGATCGTGGCGCCGGGCGAGCCGCGCTGGTCCGCCGCGCCGGACGGGATCGAGGTCCGGCGGGGGACCGTGCGCGCGGTGCTCGGCGAGGACCGGGTGACCGGCCTGGCGCTGGTGGACGGCGCCGAGCTGGAGGCGGGCGGGGTGTTCGTCTACACCGGTGCCGAGCCCCGCACCGAGCTGCTCTCCGACACCCCGGGCCTGTTCGCCGCCGGGGACGTCGCAGGCACCACCCCCTACCTCGTGGCGGCGGCGGCCGACGGCCTGCGCGCCGGCCTCGCCGCCGTCGACCTCCTGGAGGACTCGTGAGGATCGTCGACCCCACGTTCGGCCTGCCCGGCGACACGGAGGTCGCCCCGGTCGCCCACGAGGGCATCCCGGAGGACGCGCTCTGCCTGCTCTCGAACTCCAAGCCCGGCGCCACCGAGCTGCTCCGCGCGGTGGCGGCGCGTCTGGAGAGGGAGCGCGGGTTCCGCGACATCGGGTTCGCCTCGAAGCCGCAGGCCGCCCATCCGACGGCGGAGGAGACCCTCGACCACCTCGCCGCGCAGTACCGGATGGCGATCGTCGCCATCGGCGATTGAGGCAGCTGCTCGTCGTGGAGTCTCCACGACTCGGTGGAACTGGAGCGCCGCGGCGTCGTCCCGTTCCTGATCGTCACCTCGACGTTCCTGCCGCTGGTGCGCGCGCAGGCCACGGCACGCAAGGTGGAGCCGCGCGTGATCGTCGTCGACCACCCCGTCGGCGGGCTGGACGCCGACGAGTTCGCCACCCGGGTCGAGGCCGCGTACGCCGGGATGGTGCGGGAGTTGGAGGACCAGTGACCGACGTGCTCGACGTCCCGGACCTGGGCCCCGCCGAGTGGTTCGGGTACGCGGAGGAGCAGGGCTGGAGCGACGGGCTGCCCACCGTCCCGCCGACCGAGGACCTGGTCGACGCGATGCTGGCCGCGTTCCCCGGCGACCCGCCGGAGTTCGCCCCGCTCCCGCCCGCCCGGATGATCCCGACGCTGCGGTCGGTCGCCGCCAACGCCGTCATGGCCGGATGCCGCCCCGCGGACCTCCCCGTCGTCGTCGCGGCGCTGCTCGGGACGACGGATCCTGCGTACAACCTGCACGGGTCGCTCGCGACGACGCATCCGTGCGCACCGATGGTGCTGGTCAGCGGGCCGGTGCGGGCCCAGGGATTCAACTCCGGCGGGAACTGCTTCGGGCAGGGGACCCGCGCGAACGCCGTCGTCGGGCGCGCCCTGTCACTCGTGCTGCGCAACGTCGGCGGGGCCACGCCCGGCGTCATGGACCGCTCCACGCAGGGCTCGCCCGCGAAGTACACGTTCTGCTTCGCGGAGGCGGACTCGCCGTTCCCGGCGTTGCACGTGCAGCGCGGGTTCGCCGCCGACGACTCCGTGGTCTCGGTGATGGCCGCCGAGCCGCCGCACAACATCAACGACCACGGCAGCCGCACCGGCGGGGAGATCCTCGTGACGATCGCCGGGACCATGGCCGAGTCCGGCTCCAACAACGCCTACGTCCGCGGCCCGCACCTGCTCGTCCTCGGTCCCGAGCACGCGGACACCCTCGCCCGGGACGGCTGGACCGTCGAGACGATCCGGGAGCGGCTCTGGGAGCTGGCCCGGATCCCGCACGAGCGGATCTCCAAGGGCAACCACGTGCAGTTCGACGAGTCCGGGATCAAGCCCGAGGAGAAGGGCTACACCGTGTCCGACGGTCCCCGGCAGCTCCACCTCTGCGTGGCCGGCGGGCCGGGGAAGCACTCGGCGTGGATCCCGTCCTTCGGGGCGACGGAGCTGGTGTCGCGCGTTGTCCCCGGATGAGATCGAGGAGCTGCTCGCCTCCGGCGTGGGAGATGGGTTGCCGGTCGTCGAGCCGACCGCGGAGCGGCTCGCCGGGATGGGCGGCGACGACGTCGACCTCGGCCCGGTCCCGCCCCTCCTCGGGCCGCTGACCAGCAGGAAGGTCGCCTACTTCGCGGTCCTCGCCGGATGCCGGCCCGCCGAGCTGCCGGTCGTGCTCGCGGCGCTGCGCGCGTGCCTGGAGCCGGAGTTCAACCTGCTCGGCGTCCAGACGACCACGGGCACGGCCGCGGTGTGCGTCGTCGTGGGTGGTCCGGTCGTCGAGCGGCTCGGGTTCCACCCCGGGACCAACGTCCTCGGCCCCGGCAACCGGGTGAACGCCTGCGTCGGCCGCGCGGTGGCCCTCGCGTCGGCCGGCATCGGCGGCGCCCGCCCGGGCGAGACGGACATGGCGACGACGGGCCAGCCCGGTCGCTACACCTTCTGCCTCCCCGAGCACCGCACCCCGTTCGGCGGCCTCTCGGAGCTCGACGGCGACGCGGTGAGCGTGCTGGCCGTCGGCGGGACGGCCGAGGTGCTGCCCCGGGCCGGCGGAGGGACGGTCGCCGAGATCCTCGACCCGCTCGCCGACGCCCTCGCCGGCGCGGTCCGCGCCGCCGGTGACCCGACCCGGATGTCCTCGGGCGCGCAGGCCGTGGTGCTGCCGCCGGAGGTCGCGGGGCGGCTCGCCGGGCTGGGGGAGACGGCCGCCTCGATCGCCCGCGTGCTGTACGAGGGCGGCGGCGTGCGGGCCGGGCACCCGGTCGCCGCCTCGCCCGACGACGTCCACGTGATCGTCTCCGGCGGCCCGGGCGTCAAGATGCTGCACCTGCCCGGCTGGATCGGCGGATCTCGCGTCGTCCACCGCGCGCTCGGTTAGGGAGCTCGCTCAGGGAGCGATGTCCCGCCAGCGCACCGGGCGCTCGTACACGCCCGGGAACCGGGTCTCGACGTACCGGCGGAACTCCGCCATGTGCCGCCGCATCGCCTCCCGGGCGCGGTCCGGGTCGCGCGCGAGCAGGGCCGCGTGGATGGCCTCGTGGGCCCGCAGCACCGCCGCCCGCCGCCGCGGCGGGTAGCTCACCCCGAGCGGCATGCCGTCCGTGATCAGGTGCAACGACGAGATCAGCAGCTCGAACAGCTCGTTCCCGGCCGCGGCCGCGACGGCCAGGTGGAAGCGGTCGTTCTCGGCGAGGAAGTTCTCCTCGTCGTCGAGGAAGGCGCGCATGCCCGCGATCGAGTCGGCGATCTCGGCGGCCGCGGCCGCGTCGGTCCCGTTCGCGGCCAGCGCGGCCAGCTCCGGCTCGAGGATCTCCCGGACCTGGATCACCGACCGGAACGACACGGTCCGCAGCTGGAGGAACAGGCCGAGGACGCCCGCGAGATCGGTGCCGTCGGGCTGCATCACGACGGGCCCGCCGCGCGGTCCGGCCTTGACCGTGATCACGCCGGTGAGCTCGAGGAACCGCAGGGCCTCCCGCAGCGTCCCGCGGCCGGCGGAGAAGCGGGCCATCATGTCCCGCTCGCCGGCGAGCCGCGTGCCGGGCCCGAGGTCGTCGCCGGTGATGTCGTCGACGATCCGCTGCGCGATCATCAGCGGGACCTTCTGCGGGCGGCGCAGGTCCGGGCGCCGGCGCGGGGAGCGGGGGACGTCCGCGGACGACGTCATGGTCCACCGCCTTCCCGCTCCTACGATGCGCAGGATTGTAGGAGCAGAGGGCGCGGCTCACGGGCTGGCGCGGCGGCGTTGCGACCACATCTGCGTGGCCCGCTCGAACTCGACGGCCGCGTCCCAGCCGATGGCCGGCGGGCCCAGCTCGGTGCGGAAGGAGCGGACGGCCTCGCGGGCCAGCGCCGGGTCCCGTGCCGGTCCGGCGGCGAGCCGGTGGGCGGTGTCCTCGACCTCGTCGTCCGGGACGGCGGCCCAGGCCAGGCCGATCTCGACCGCCCGCCGCCCGTCGATCTCCTGGCCGAACAGGCCCATCGCGGCCGTCGCCTCCCGGCCCGCGGTGCGGCCTGCGAGCGTGAAGAACCCGCCGCCGGGGTGCAGGCCGATCCGCAGGAACCCGGCGAACAACCGGGCGTCCTCGGCGACCACCCGCAGGTCGGTGGCCAGCATGAGGTTCGTCCCGGCACCCACCGCCGCGCCGCGCACCGCCGCGATCGTGGGCACCGCCAGCTTCCCGACCCGCACGAAGGCCTGGTAGACCGCGCCGGTGTCCCGGTACGTGGCGTCCTCGGCCTGGTCGGCGCCGGGGCGCCAGCGGCGCCGGTCCGCACCGGAGCAGAAGGTCCCGCCCGCTCCCCGCACCACGGCCGCGCCGATCGCCGGGTCGGCGTCGACCTCCTCGCACGCCGCGACCAGCTCGCGGCCCATGTCGGGGGTGAGCCCGTTGCGCACCTCGGGGGAGTCGACGGTGAGCGTCGCGATCCCCTCGGCCTTCTCCAGCACGATGCGGCCCATCTCAGCGCTCCTCCTCGGTCCGGCGGACGAGCACGTCGACCGCCGTCACGTCGTCCCGCCCGACGATCAGCGGGTTGATCTCCAGTTCGGCGACGGTCGGGTCCGTGGCCGCCCGGGACACGGCGACGATCGCGTCGACGGCCGCGTCGACCGCCAGCGGCTCCGCGCCGCGGTGCCCGGCGAGCAGCGGCCAGCTGCGCAGCTCCCGCAGCAGGGCGCGGGCCGCGTCGCGGTCGAGCGGGGCGAGGGCGGTGGCCAGGTCCCGATGGATCTCGGTGGCGACCCCGCCGAGCCCCACGGTCACGACCGGCGGCCAGCCGTCGCCGCCCGAGGTCGCGCCGACCAGCAGCTCGAACCCGGCCGGGGCCCGGCGCTGGACGAGGACTGCGCCGCCGAGCCCGAGCAGCTCGGCCGCCACCTGCCGGACCTCGGCGGGCGGCACGTCCACCCGCACGCCGCCGACCTCGGACTTGTGCGCCGGGCCCTCGGCCTTGAGCACGACCGGGCCGCCGAGCTCGCGCGCGATCCGCTCGGCCTTCTCGGCCGTGGCGGCGGAGCGGCCCTCGGGCCGGGGGACGCCGATCGCGTCGAGCAGCTCCCAGCCGTCCGACGGCAGCGGGCCGGGCGGCGCGGGCGCCGCGGCGGCGGCGCCGGGACCCGGCTCGCGGACCAGCTCCGCGAGCACCCGGGAGGCCACCGCCACGGACCCGAACACCGGGATGCCCGCCGTGGTGAGCAGGGCGCGCGCCTCGGCCGTGCGGTCCGGCCCGGCGAGCCACGCGACGGCGCACGGCACGGTGCCGCCCTGCATCGCCGCGGCGAGGTCCTCGGCGAGGGCCACCGCCTCCTGCCCGGTGACCATCGTGACCAGGACCAGCAGCGAGTCGACGGACGGGTCGGCGCACACGATCGCGCAGACCTCGCCGAAGGCGCGGTCGCCCCGGTTGAACAGCTGGGCGGTCACGTCCACGGGGTTGGCGAGGGCGCCGAACTCCGGGACCAGGCGCGCGAGCTTCTCCTGGGTCTCCGGGGCGAGCTCGGGCAGCCGCAGCCCGAGGCCCTCGCACCGGTCGGCGGCGAGGATGCCCGCACCGCCCGACGTCGTCACCGCGGCGACCCCGCGGCCCGTCGGCCGGGGTTGGCCCCGCAGCATGGTGGCGGCGGCGAGGAGCTCCTCGACGTCGTCGACCAGCACCACGCCGTGCCGGCGGGAGACCAGGCGGAAGGCGGTGTCGTCGCCGACCATCGCGCCGGTGTGCGACACGGCGGCCCGCTTCCCGGCCGCCGAGCGCCCGGACCGCAGCACGACCAGCGCCGTGCCGTGGGCGGCGGCGGTCTCGGCCAGCCGCGCGTAGGCGGCGCCGTCGCGGAGGTTCTCGACGTACACGGCGAGCACGGAGATCTCGGGCCGGCACACCAGGTACCGCCCGATCTCCGTGAGGTCGACGTCCGCCTGGTTGCCGGTGCTGACCCAGGTCGTGAGGTCGAGGCCGCGTTCGGCCGCGAGGTCGAGGACGGACCCGCCGATCGCGCCGCTCTGCCCGACGTACGCGATCCCGCTGCTGCCGGTCAGCGGGCGTTCGACGGCGGCGGAGAAGCTCGCGAACAGCCGGCTCGGCGTGTGCACGATCCCCTGGCAGTTCGGGCCGAACACGCGCACGCCCACCTCACGGGCGGCCGCGACCAGCTCCTCCTGCAGTGCCGCGCCCTCCGGGCCGACCTCGGCGAACCCGGACGCGAACACGATCACCGCGACCGCGCCCGCTCGGCCCGCGTCCCGGACGGCCCCGGCCGCCCGTGCCGCCGGGACCATGGCGAGGACGAGATCGACCGGGGCCTCGACGTCCGCGAGCGAGGCGGCGCAAGGCAGCCCGGCGAGCTCGGCGTACTTCGGGTTGACCGGCACCACGCGACCGGCGAAACCGCGCTCGGCGAGCCAGCGCAGTGGGCGGGCCATGGGGTTGTCCGCCCGGCCGGACGCGCCCAGGATCACGACGGTCCGCGGGTTCAGCACCCGCTCCCAGTCGGTCCCCGGGCTGTCGGACGGGGTGCCGGCCGGGGTGCCGGACGGGTCGGTGCCGGAGGCGGTGTCGGCCAACGCGGCGGTCCTCCTCGACGTCGAGGTGCGGGCAGGCGGAACCTGTCTGCGCAGGTCACGGCCCTGATTGTGGCCGCCCCGCGATCTCACCGTAAGTCGACGATGACGTCATGTACAGACCGTGCTGCGGACCGTCTCAGGCGAGGCAGGTCAGGGGGCGTCCGCCGTTGTAGGCGACCATGTCGCCCAGCGCCCCGATCACGTCGATCGGCGCGCCCCGCTCGGCCCCGGCCGACTCGGCGTACGCGCGGTGGAGGTTGCCGACGATGCGCTCGGCGTCGGGCCAGTCCGCGAAGCGGCCGAGGTCGGTGTCCTGTGCGGCCTGCAACGGCGTGACGCCGGCGGCCCGGCCACGCTCGGCCACGTCGAGGACGAACCGCAGGTAGTCCAGGGTCGCGTCGAGCGGGGCGCGGTCGTGGAAGACCGGCCCGTGGCCCGGGACCGTCGTCGCCGCGCCGAGCGGCGCGACGACCGTCTCCAGCACCTCGATCGCCCCGGCCACCGATCCCATGAGCAGGAACGG